>JBQCDV010000090.1:0-8783 GCA_051960855.1 Actinomycetales bacterium | reverse complement strand
TGGGCGGGGAGGTCGACCGCTGTCGCCGACCAGCCCGCCGCGGCGAGTCCCTCGCCGATCTCCCACATCGTCGCCGCCGACGAGGTGATCCCGTGCAGCAGCAGGGCGCGACCGGACGAGCTCTCCGCGTCTCCCCACTGCTCGGTGTGGAGTGCGGGCTGGGCTGCGGGGTCACCTGTCACGGGGTCTCTCCTGGTGCTGAGGAAGCTGCGTGCCGTTCGGCGACGCTGTTGCCGCCGTCGACGATGACGACCTGGCCGGTGACGTACGACGCGGCGGGTGAGGCGAGGAACGACACGACGGCCGCCACCTCGTCCGGAGTTCCTGACCGGCCCGCTGGTGTCGCCTCGCCCTGGCGTAACTCGTCAGCGCTGGAGGAAGGGGTGGCGATCCAGCCCGGCGCGACTGCGTTGACAGTCACGTCCCGCTGCCGGCCCGCGACCTCCAAGGCCAAGGCTCTGGTGAGGCCGACCATGCCAGCCTTCGCTGCGTGGTAGGTCGCGTCGCCTGGGTAGGCGACCACCGGTCCTGAGACGCTCGCGACGTTGACGATCCTCGCGTAGGGAGCGGCGAGCAGCCGGGGGAGCAGGGCGCGCGTGACGAGGAAGGCCGTCGTGAGATTGCGGTCGAGCTCCGCGCGCCAGGCGGCCGGAGTCGTGTCGAGCAGAGAACCGTCGCGGCCGGGCGCGGCGAGGGAGCTCATGCCGGCGTTGTTGACCAGCACTGTCAGCGGGAGGGACTGCTCCGCGACCAGCGCGCCGAGCCGTCGCACGGTCTCCTCATCGGTCAGGTCGCCCGCAAAACCCAAGGCCGACAACCCTTCCTGTCGCAGCTCCGAGACGCGGTCGTCGATGCGCGAAGTCGTAGACGTCACGATGACGCTAAGCCCAGTGCGAGCTAATCGTCGGGCAGACGCAAAGCCGATGCCACCAGCGCTGCCGGCTCCTGTCACAACGGCAAGTCCGCGGCCGGGGAGCTGATCGACGGCGGGAGGCGCAGCGGCGGCGTTCATGTCTCGTCCGTGTCGACGTAGGGGCAGTGACGGCACCCGCGACCGCAACAGAAGCCGCGCTGCGCGTGGGTGGCGGCGGTGAGGGCGAAGAGGCCTGTCAGCGGGTCGAGGTAGCCAGCCTCGCCCTGCTCCATCGCCGCCGCGTGTGCGCGCAGGATCTCCGAACGCCGCGGCGTCGTCACCGGCAGGCGCGATGGGTGCGGCTCGGTCAGTGGCCGGGGTGCCAGCGGCTGCGGCACCGGTGGGCGTGCACGCGAATCGTCAGTCACCGGTGGGCACGGCGTTGTCCGCGAGCACGCGGCTGTAGAAGCGCGCGCTGTCCTTGGGGATCCGCTGCTGGGTCTCGTAGTCGACGTAGACCATGCCGAAGCGCTTGCTGTAGCCGTAGGCCCACTCGAAGTTGTCCAGCAGGGACCACAAGAAGTAGCCGCGCACGTCGGCGCCGTCGCTGATCGCCTGCTGCATCGCCAGCAGATGCTCGCGGAGGTACTCGACGCGGTCCGGGTCGTGCACCAAGCCGTCCTCGGAGACCCGGTCGTCGTAGGCGGCGCCGTTCTCGGTGACATACAGCGGCAGGTCCGGGTGCTCGCGGTGCAGCCGCAGCAGCAGTTCGTGCAACCCGGTCGCGTCGACCGGCCAGCCCATCTCGGTGTGCCGCTTGTCCGGCTGCGCCCGGAACTGCACCTGTGACGCCCGCCCGGGATAAGGGCTTGCGCCCCCGCCGTGGCCGTCGGCGCGCTCCGGCTCGCCCTGCCCGTCCCAGCCGGCGACCACGTTGGGCGTGTAGTAGTTGACGCCGAGGGCGTCGATCGGTGCGGCGATGATCGCCTCGTCGCCGGGCTGCACGAAGGACCAGTCGGTGACCTCCGCGGTGTCCTCGCGCAGGTCCGCGGGATAACCGCCGTCGAAGAGCGGGCCGAGCCAGACGCGGTTGGAGACTGCGTCGACCTGTCGAGCGGCGTCGCGGTCGGCCTCACTGTCGCTGTCCGGTCGCACGACGAAGAGGTTGAGCGTGATCGCGACCTGGCTGCCCGGTGCTGCCGCTCGGATGCGGGGGACCGCCAGGCCGTGGGCCAGGTTGAGGTGGTGCGCCGCCCGCAGGGCTTGCTCGGGGTCGGTGATCCCCGGGGCGTGGACGCCCGAGCCGTAGCCGAGGAAGGCGCTGCACCACGGTTCGTTGAGCGTGATCCACGTCTTCACGCGGTCGCCCAAGGCGCCGGCGACGACCTCGGCGTAATCGGCGAAGCGCTCGGCGGTCTCGCGCACGGGCCAGCCGCCCGCGTCCTGCAGGGGCTGGGGCAGGTCCCAGTGGTAGAGCGTCACGGCCGGTGCGATGCCGCGCTCGAGCAGCCCGTCGACCAGTCGTGAGTAGAAGTCGAGGCCGCGCTGGTTGACCTCGCCGCTGCCCGCCGGGATGACCCGGGGCCAGGCCACCGAGAAGCGGTAGGCCTGCAGCCCGAGCGAGGCCATCAGGTCGAGATCGGACTCCCAGCGGCGGTAGTGGTCGTCGGCCACCTCCCCGGTGTCGCCGCCGAGCACCTTGCCCGCAGTCCCGCTGAACGTGTCCCAGATCGACGGGCCGCGTCCGTCAGCGGAGACCGACCCCTCGATCTGGTAGGACGCCGTCGCCGACCCCCAGAGGAAGCCAGCCGGGAAGCTCCGAACGCCGCTGCCGGTGGTGCTCGTGTCCGTCACGCTCGCCTCGCTCGCTGTCGCCGCCGGTTCGGGCTGTCGCGCACTGCCCCACTGATTGCTAGTTGTCATGTTTCGGAGGGATTAGCGCGACATCCCCTGCGGGTACTTCCTATCTCAGAACCTCCACCCGCCGCCGCTCCGGCCCAGCTCTTGGGAGTACCCATGGCCCGTCAGCACCAGGCAGGGCCCGGCCTGCCGCGCTCGCCCTGGCGGGGCCTCGCGATCGCCTTGGTCGCCGTGCCCGTCGTCGCCTTCGTCGTCATTGCCGCCAACGTGTCTCCCGGGCTGGCGTTCACCACCGCGCTGCTGGTCGGCTGCGCTGAGCTGTGGTTCGTCCGGTGCCGTCCCGCGGCCGCGATGACACCGCAGGCGGCCGCGAGCTTCGCGGCCGTTCCGGTGCACCGGAGTCGCCTGCACCGTCTGCTCTTCCCGCCAGTGGACGTGGAGCCGTGGGACCCCGACGCGGAGCTCGTGGAGCTGATGCGGCGCGACCGCGAGGTCCCGCCCGGCGCCTGACCAGAGCCTCCAGTCGACCCAACGCCACCCGACTCGCCCCTCCGACCCAACGCAGCCGACTCACCGCAGGAGAAGCCCGTGGCCCAGCGTCTCGCCGTCCTCGACCGCATCGAAGGCACCACCTCGCTGGACCCGATCGTGGAGGCGGTGCGCACCGTCACCGAGAAGCTGCCGCTGTCACGACGGCTTCTCGATGTCCTGCACGGCGTGCCCCTCGGGCACCCCGCCCATCCGATGGCCGTGCAGATCCCCATCGGCGCGTGGATGTCGGCGGCGTTCCTCGACCTGATGCCCGGTGAGCACCGGTCCGCCGACGCGCTCGTCGCCGTCGGGGTCGTGTCGGCCTCGCCGGCAGCGCTGTCCGGCATCGCCGACTGGTCCCGGCTGCACCCCCAGCAGCAGCGCACCGGTGTCGTGCACGCCATGGCCAACACCATCGCGTTGACCTCCTACAGCGCCTCGCTGCTTGCCCGGCTTACCGGGCACCGCAAGGCCGGTCGCAGGCTGGGCTTCCTCGGGCTCATGGCTGTCAACGTCGGCGGCTACCTCGGTGGTCATCTCGCCTACCGGCAGGCCGCTGGTGCCAACCACGCCGAGCACGTCCCGCATCGGGTCCCGGCCGGCTGGCACGCTGCCTGCCTCCTGTCCGACCTCACCGACGGGCAACTGGCGGCCAAGGAGGTCCGGGGCACGAAGGTCGTGCTGCTGCGCCAGGGCAGCGACGTCCAGGCGCTCGCGGACACCTGCAGCCACCTCTCCGCGTCCCTGGCGGAGGGTCGGACGGTGACCGGTCCGGACGGTGACACCTGCGTCGAGTGCCCGTGGCATGCCAGCGTCTTCCGGATGGAGGACGGCGCGGTCGTCCACGGCCCGGCGACGTCGCCGCAGCCGGCCTTCCGCACCCGGGTGCTCAACGGCGTGGTCGAGGTGGAGCTGGTCGGCGCCGACGGGTGAGGTCAGCCGCGACAGTCCGGCGGTCGCGTCTCTACAGTGAGCGCCGATGGCTGCCAACGACTTCGCCGCTGACCCCCGTGTCGAGGAGGACCTGCCCGAGGTCCCGCAGCTGGCGGCGGTGAGACGCCGCGCGGACGACGTTCGGGACCTTGCCGGTGCGCTCGAGCGTCGAGCGCTCGACGAGGACCTCCGCGCCGAGCTCGCCGCGCGGATCTCGCTCGTCGGAGGGGCGCTGATCGAGGCACTGGAGCTGGTCTACGGTCCGGCCACCGCGCCGCAGCTCGCTGGCCGCCTCGTTGACGTCGCTGTCGACTCCGCGCTGGAGCGCAGCCCCGAACTGCGTCGCCTGGACCGGGCACGGGAGATCGACCCGCACTGGTTCCAGAGCGAGCGGATGATCGGCTACGTCACCTACGTCGACCGGTTCGCGGGTCGCCTCGACGGCATTCCCCGGCATCTGGACTACCTGCAGGAGCTGGGTGTCACCTACCTGCACCTGATGCCGCTGCTGAAGGCGCGGGAGGGCGAGAACGACGGCGGCTACGCCGTAGCCGACTACAGCCAGGTCGAGCCGCGACTGGGGGACATGGCCGACCTCGAGTCGCTGGCCGGCACACTGCACGAGCGCGACATGAGCCTGTGCATCGACCTCGTCCTCAACCACACGGCGCGCGAGCACGCCTGGGCGCAGGCGGCGATGGCCGGTGACCAGCGCTACCGCCGCTTCTACTTCGCCTTCCCTGACCGGACGATGCCCGACGCGTACGAGCGGACGCTGTGGGAGGTCTTCCCTGACACAGCGCCGGGCAGCTTCACCTATGTCGAGGAGATGGGCGGCTGGGTCTGGACGACGTTCCACGACTACCAGTGGGATCTCGACTGGTCTAACCCCGAGGTCTTCACCGCCATGCTCGAGACGATCCTCGAGCTCGCCAACGGTGGCGTCGACGTCTTCCGTCTCGACGCCGTCCCGTTTCTGTGGAAGCGGCTGGGCACCGACTGCCAGAACCAGCCCGAGGCCCACGCCATCCTCGAAGCCCTGCGCGCCCTGGTCCGGATCGCCGCACCGGCGGTCATCTTCAAGGCGGAGGCCATCGTGCCGCCCGACCAGCTCGTGCAGTACCTGGGTGCGCACGAGCAGGTCCGCGACGAGTGCGACCTGGCCTACAACAACCAGCTCATGGTCATGCTGTGGTCGACCCTGGCGACCCGGGACGTCCGGCTGATGCGCCATGCCATGTCGCGGCTGCGCCCGGAGCCCTCGGACACCTCATGGGTCACCTACGTCCGCTGCCACGACGACATCGGGTGGGCGGTCAGCGACGAGGACGCCTGGGCGCTCGGACTGGATCCCCGCGCGCATCGGAAGTTCCTCGTTGACTTCTACGCCGGCAGGTTCCCCGGGTCCTTCGCGCTCGGGGCGCCGTTCCAGGAGAACCCACTCACCGGCGACGCCCGCACCTCAGGGACAGCCGCGGCCCTGACCGGCGTCGAGCTGGGGCTGCGCGAGGACCAGCCGGTCGAGGTCCGCGCAGGGCTGCGGCGGATCGCGATGCTCTACGCCGTCGCCTACTCCTACGGCGGGATCCCCTTGCTCTACATGGGCGACGAGCTGGCGCTGCGCAACGACACGTCCTATCTGCAGGACCCCGAGCTGGCCGAGGACAACCGGTGGATGCACCGGCCGTTCATGGACTGGGACATCGCCGAACGCCGCAGCGACTCCCGCACGCCCGAGGGGCAGCTGTTCCGTGAGCTGGTGGAGCTCGGCCGTGCCCGAGCCGCGTCGCCCGCCCTTCGCGGCGGTGGTTCCACGACCTGGGTCGACACCGGCGACAGCCGCGTCCTTGCCTACGTGCGGCGGCACCCGCGCAGTGGTCCGCTCGTGGTGCTGGCCAACGTCGGCGACGACGAGACGTGGGTCCCGGCGTGGGTGTGGCAGGAGGCGCCGATCGCCGACCCGCACGTGGTCGCGAGTGCGGATGGCCCTGTCCTGACCGCCGCCGGGATCCTGCTGCCAGCCCAGGGCTGGGCCTGGATCAGCTGACGGGCACGGGCTGGGCCTGGATCAGCTGACGGGGCGCGGCTCCAGCCGCTCGAACTCCGCTGTGGCGCTCGCGGTCGCCTCGTCCGCCGGTACGTAGGCGACCAGCCGCAGCCCGCTCGCCGCGGTGAGCCACATGACGGTGTGGGTGAACTGCAGCAGCCCGAGGTCCGGGTGCAGGTACTGCTTGAGCACCGTCTCCGGCTGGGTCACGTCGTGGCGCTGCCACAGTTCGCTGAACTCCGGGGACACCCGCTCCAGCCGGCGCACCAGGCACTTCCACGCCGGGTCGGCGACGTGCTCGGCCATTGCGCCCCGCAGCTGCGCCACCATCCGCGACCGCGCCTCGTCACGGTTGACGAAGCAGCGGCTCGTGGTCTGCTTGGCGAACATCATCCAGAGGATGTTGCGCTCCTCGACAGGCAGCGCGTCGACATCGCCGACGAGTACCCGATAGGCGCGATTGGCCGCGAGCACGTCGTAGCGGGCGTTGGAGACAAAGGCCGGGTAGGGGTCGAGCTTGTCCAGCAGCGCCCGCACCTCGGGTCGGACCGCCGGGTTGTCCTCCTCCTCGCGCGGCGGGACCGCACCGGCGAGGGTGAACAGGTGCGCGCGCTCGTGGACGTCGAGCAGCAGCGTGCGGGAGATCGCGGCTAGCACCTGCTCGGACACCCGGATGTCGCGGGCCTGCTCGAGCCACGTGTACCAGGTGACGCCGACACCCGCGAGGGTCGCAACCTCCTCTCGACGCAGTCCCGGGGTGCGTCGGCGGCCGGCGTCGGGCAGCCCGACCTCGCGCGGCGAGATCCGCTCGCGCCGGCTGCGCAAGAACGCCGCCAGCTCGGCGCGCCGCACCTCGTCCGGAGTCGCGGGAGCGACCGCAGCAGCGACCGACGCGGCGGAGGCCGCAGCTGCTGACCGGAGGGACGGGGAGGAGCGCAGGACGGTCATGAGGTCAGTCTGCCGTGGTAGCCAGCGGAGTACCAGGTAGTGCCACTACCAGGATCAGCACACTCTGGTACCACCTTCGCGCCGCCCGCACAGTGATCGACATGACCACAGCAACGCTCTCCCGTCGACCTCCCCAGCCTCTGGACCTCAGGCGCGCAGAGGAGCCCGCGCCGCCACTGTCGGCACTCGGCCTCGCGACGACCCTGCTCGGCACCCTGCTGGCGATGATCGACTTCTTCATCGTCAATGTGGCGCTTCCCACCATCGCCGGAGACCTCCGGGCCAGCGCGGCGACGCTCGAGCTCGTCGTCAGCGGCTACGCCACCGCCTACGCCGTTCTGCTCGTTGTGGGTGGTCGGCTCGGTGACACCTATGGCCGCCGGCGCCTCTTCGTCATCGGGATGGCCGCCTTCACGCTCACCAGCCTGCTGTGCGGCATCGCGCCCTCGGGAGCGACCCTGGTGCTGGCCCGCATCCTGCAGGGAGCGGCCGCCGCGCTGCTCGTCCCCCAGACGCTGTCCACGATCCAGGCGACGGGCACGGCCGCCTCGCGGGCGCGAGCGATTGGCTGGTTCGGCGCGAGCGGTGGCATCGCCGCGGTCGTCGGACAGGTCCTTGGCGGCGTCCTGGTCGCCGCGAACGTCTTCGGCTCCTCGTGGCGGCCTATCTTCCTGGTCAACGTCCCGCTCGGGCTCGTGGGTCTGTGGCTGGCCCGGCGGCACCTGCCCGAGACGCGGTCGCTCGCCCCGTCCAGGCCGGACCTGCTCGGCACCGTCCTGCTTGCGGCCGCCGTCATCTCCCTGCTGGTGCCCCTGACCGAGGGCCGGGCGCTCGGCTGGCCGGTGTGGTCGCTGCTGCTGCTCGCAACGGTGCCGGTGTGGGCCATCGCCTTCGTAGCCACCGAGCACCTGCTCGAACGCCGAGGTGCCACTCCGCTGCTGCCGCCGTCGATCCTCGAGCACCGCAGCATGCGGTGGGGGCTGTCGCTGGCGGCGCCGTTCTTCGCCGGCTTCGGGGCGTTCATGTTCGTCTACGCCCTGCTCGTCCAGGACGTCCTTGGTTGGAGTCCGGCGAAGGCGGGACTCGGTCTCACCCCGATGGCCGTGGCCTTCCTGATCGCCTCCCTCACGACGTCTCGGGCCGTGGCGCGGTGGGGACGCACGGTGATCACCGTCGGAGCGGCCGTCCAGCTCGTGGGTCTCGTGACCTTCGGCCTCACCGTCTGGGCCACCTGGCCGGCGGTCGACGTGCTCACCCTGGCCCCGGGCCTGGCCCTCGCCGGCTTCGGACAGGGGTGGATCATGCCGCCGCTGATCCGCGTCGTGCTCTCCGACGTCCCCGCGAGCGCGGCCGGTGTGGGCAGCGGCACGATCACGACGACCCAGCAGGTCGCACTGGCGATCGGCGTGGCAGCGGTCGGCAGCCTCTTCCTGTCGATGTCCGCCTCCGGGGGTCCCGGGCCGGTGCCCGCCCTGCTGACCGTCCTGGCGATCCAGTCGGTCGTCGCCCTCGGGCTGGTGGTGGGCAGCCGCGGTCTGCCCGCCCGCAGCTGAGCCCCCCGTGGCATCGGTGCATCGGATTGCCCTCCCCATCGCGGGGGGCAATCCGATG
>JBQCDV010000089.1:0-15007 GCA_051960855.1 Actinomycetales bacterium | reverse complement strand
GGAAGTTCCGCCACAAGTCGCTCGACTACTTCCTTGCCCGGCCGCTGCCGCAGTGGGGCGGGAACCTGAACGAGATCGACTTCGACAACATCTACTACTACATCAAGCCCACCGAGAAGCAGGCGCAGTCGTGGGACGACCTGCCTGCCGACATCAAGGACACGTGGGACAAGCTCGGCATCCCCGAGGCGGAGAAGAAGTACCTCGCGGGCGTCGGTGCGCAGTACGAGAGCGAGGTCGTCTATCACAAGCTGCAGGAGAGCCTCACGCAGCAGGGCGTGATCTTCCTAGACACGGACACCGCGCTCCGCGAGCACGAGGAGCTCTTCAAGGAGTACTTCGGCACGGTGATCCCGGTGGGCGACAACAAGTTCGCCTCGCTGAACACCGCCGTCTGGTCCGGCGGGTCGTTCATCTACGTGCCGCCGGGCGTGCACGTGGACATCCCGCTGCAGGCCTACTTCCGGATCAACACCGAGAACATGGGCCAGTTCGAGCGGACGCTGATCATCGCCGACGAGGGCTCGTACGTGCACTACGTCGAGGGCTGCACCGCGCCGGTGTACTCGAGCGACTCGCTGCACTCCGCGGTGGTCGAGATCATCGTCAAGAAGAACGCGCGCGTCCGGTACACGACCATCCAGAACTGGTCGAACAACGTGTACAACCTGGTCACCAAGCGGGCGACGGCCGCCGAGGGCGCCACCATGGAGTGGGTCGACGGCAACATCGGCTCCAAGGTGACGATGAAGTACCCGGCGGTCTGGCTCACCGGCCCGCACGCCAAGGGTGAGACGCTCTCGATCGCCTTCGCCGGCGAGGGGCAGCACCAGGACGCCGGCGCCAAGATGGTGCACGCCGCGCCCTACACGTCCTCCTCGATCGTGTCGAAGTCCGTCGCGCGAGGCGGCGGCCGCACCTCCTACCGAGGCCTGGTCCAGGTGCTCGAGGGCGCGCACCACTCCGCGAGCACGGTGCGCTGCGACGCGCTGCTGGTCGACACCATCAGCCGCTCGGACACCTACCCCTACGTCGACGTGCGTGAGGACGACGTCGCGATGGGACACGAGGCGACCGTCTCCAAGGTCAGCGAGGACCAGCTCTTCTACCTGATGAGCCGTGGTCTGACCGAGGAGGAGGCCATGGCGATGATCGTGCGCGGCTTCGTCGAGCCGATCGCCCGTGAGCTGCCGATGGAGTACGCCCTCGAGCTCAACCGCCTGATCGAGCTGCAGATGGAAGGAGCGGTCGGCTGATGACCGACGTCGCTCAGCACGGCCTCGCCGCGCACTCCCACGCCGGAGGTGCCGCCACCGTCCACCCCGAGTCCAACCGGGGCGAGCGGCTGCGCAGCTTCGACCCGGCCGCCTTTCCCGCGCTGACGGGGCGCGAGGAGGACTGGCGCTTCACCCCCATCGACCGGCTGCGCTCGCTGCTCGACGGCGAGCCCTCGCAGGAGCGGCTGGACGTGACGTCCGACCTCCCCGACGGCGTCGAGGTCCGGGAGCTCGCCGCGGACGACCCCTTCGTCCGCTCGGTACCGACTCCGGTCGACCGGCTCTCGGCGCTCGCCGTCGCGCAGGCGCCCGCCGCGCTGGTCGTGAGCGTGCCCAAGGAGGCTCAGCTCGACCGGCCGGTCATGCTCTCGCTGCGCGGCACGGGCAGCCGGGTATGGGGTCACGTCGTCATCGAGGTCGGCGCCTTCGCCAAGGCGACCGTCGTCCTCGAGCACACCGGCCACGCCGAGTACGCCGGTCAGGTGTCCGTCCTCGTCGGAGACGGCGCCAGCCTCGACCTCGTCAGCATCCAGGATTGGGACGACGACGCGGTGCACACCGCCCACCAGGCCGTGCGTCTGGGGCGCGACGCTCGCGTCGCCTCGACCCAGGTGACCTTCGGCGGTGACCTCGTGCGCGTCGTCGAGACCGTGGACTACACCGGCACGGGCGGCGACGCCGAGCTGCGCGGTCTGTACTTCGCCGACGCCGGCCAGCACCTGGAGCACCGGCTCTTCGTCGACCACTCCGTCGCGCACTGCCGCAGCAACGTCATGTACAAGGGCGCGCTGCAGGGCGACGACGCCCACACCGTGTGGGTCGGCGACGTGCTGATCCGCGCCGGGGCCGAGGGCACCGACACCTACGAGCTCAACCGCAACCTCGTGCTCACCGACGGTGCCCGCGCCGACTCGGTGCCCAACCTCGAGATCGAGACGGGCGAGATCATCGGGGCCGGCCACGCGAGCGCGACGGGTCGCTTCGACGACGAGCAGCTGTTCTACCTGCAGGCGCGCGGCATCCCGGAGTCGGAGGCGCGCCGCCTGGTCGTGCACGGATTCTTCGCCGAGCTGCTGCGCAAGATCGGCGTCCCCGAGCTCGAGGACCGCCTCCAGCAGGCGGTCGAGGCCGAGCTGGCGGAGACGCTCGCATGAGCGAGCAGGTCGTCTGCGCGGTCGCGGACGTCCCCGAGGTCGGGGCACTGCGCGTGATGGTCGATGCGGTCCCGGTCGCCGTCGTGCGCACCAACGGCAATATCTTCGCGATCCACGACGTGTGCTCGCACGCGAACGTTCCGCTGTCCGAGGGCGAGGTGGAGGGGGAGACGATCGAGTGCTGGCTGCACGGCTCCCGCTTCGACCTGCGCACCGGGAAGCCCACGGGCCTGCCCGCGACCAAGCCCGTCCCCGTCTATGCCGTCCGAGTCGACGACGACAAGGTCCTCGTCGACATCGACACCCCCGCCGGTGCCGCCACCGGCTCGAGCACTGGAGAAGAGCTGAGTTGAGCACCCTCGAGATCCGCGGCCTGCACGTCACGGTCGACACCGAGAACGGTCCCAAGGAGATCCTGCGCGGGGTCGACCTGACCGTACGGTCGGGCGAGACCCACGCGATCATGGGGCCGAACGGCTCCGGCAAGTCCACCTTGGCCTACTCCATCGCCGGACACCCCAAGTACACGATCACCGGCGGCACCGTCACGCTCGACGGTGCCGACGTGCTCGAGATGACCGTCGACGAGCGGGCCCGCGCCGGCATGTTCCTCGCGATGCAGTACCCCGTCGAGGTCCCCGGCGTCAGCGTCTCCAACTTCCTGCGCTCGGCCGCGACCGCGATCCGCGGCGAGGCCCCGAAGCTGCGCACGTGGGTCAAGGAGGTCAAGGAGGCCATGGGCGACCTGTCCATGGACCCGGCCTTCGCCGAGCGGGACGTCAACGCCGGTTTCTCCGGCGGTGAGAAGAAGCGCCACGAGATCCTGCAGCTCGAGCTGCTCAAGCCCCGCATCGCCATCCTCGACGAGACCGACTCCGGCCTGGACGTCGACGCGCTGCGCGTGGTGTCCGAGGGCGTCAACCGGGTCCGCGCCACCGGCGAGACCGGCGTGCTGCTCATCACCCACTACACGCGCATCCTGCGTTACATCAAGCCGGACTTCGTCCACGTCTTCGTCGACGGTCGCGTCGTCGAGGAGGGCGGTCCGGAGCTGGCCGACCGGCTCGAGAACGAGGGCTACGAGCGCTACACGACCGCCGCTGCCGCCGCGTCGTAAGAGCCGGTGACTGCTGAGATGGCTGCTGCTGTCGAGACCGCTGCCGTACCCGTCCCGACGTCGCAGGGGGAGCCCTACGACGTCGAGCGGGTGCGCGCGGACTTCCCGATCCTGGGTCGGGAGGTGCACGACGGGCGCCGCCTGGTGTACCTCGACAGTGCCGCCACCTCACAGAAGCCGCGACAGGTGATCGCGGCCCTCGACGACTACTACGCGCGGCACAACGCCAACGTGCACCGCGGCATCCACGTGCTGGCGGAGGAGGCGACGGCCCTCTACGAGGGCGCCCGGGACAAGGTCGCCGCCTTCATCGGCGCGAGTGACCGCGGCGAGGTCGTCTTCACCCGCAACTCCACGGAGGCGCTCAACCTGGTCGCCAACACCCTGGCGTGGGCGGACGGCGACCTCCGCGTGGGGCCGGGCGACGAGATCGTGGTGACGCAGATGGAGCACCACTCCAATCTCGTGCCCTGGCAGCTGCTCGCGGCCCGCACCGGGGCGACGCTGCGGTGGATCGGGCTCACCGACGACGGCCGGCTCGACCTCGACGACCTCGACCGGGTCATCACGGCGCGCACCAAGGTCGTCTCGTTCGTGCACGTGTCCAACATCCTCGGCACCCTCAACCCGGTCGCCGCGATCGTCGCGCGCGCCCGCGAGGTCGGCGCCCTCGTCGTGCTCGATGCCAGCCAGTCGGTCCCGCAGCTGCCGGTCGACGTGGCCACGCTCGGTGTCGACCTGATGGCCTTCACCGGTCACAAGCTGTGCGGCCCGACGGGCATCGGTGTGCTGTGGGGCCGGCGGGAGATCCTCGAGTCGCTGCCGCCCTTTCTCGGCGGTGGCGAGATGATCGAGACGGTCACGATGGAGAGCTCGACCTACGCCGAGCTGCCGCACCGCTTCGAAGCTGGGACGCCACCGATCGCGCAGGCCGTCGGGCTCGGCGCTGCCGTGGACTACCTGCAGGGGCTCGGCATGTCCGCGGTGGCTGCCCATGAGCAGCAGCTGACCGCCTACGCCCTCGACCAGCTCAGCGGTGTCCCCGGCTTGCGGATCATCGGCCCGTCGCAGCCGGTCGACCGCGGGGGAGCGGTGAGCTTCGTGCTCGACGGCGTCCACCCCCACGACGTGGGCCAGGTGCTCGACGAGCAGGGCATCGCCGTGCGCGTGGGCCACCACTGCGCCCGACCGGTCTGCCAGCGCTTCGGCGTGCCCGCCACCACCCGGGCGTCGTTCTACGTCTACTCCACGCACAGTGACGTCGACGCCCTCGTCGAGGGCCTCGACCGGGTGCGGTCGTACTTCGGGGCGTGAGCATGCAGCTGGACTCGCTGTACCAGGACATCATCCTGGACCACTACAAGCACCCTCGCCGACGCGGTCTGCGGGAGCCGTTCGACGCCGAGGTGCACCACGTCAACCCCACCTGCGGGGACGAGGTGACGCTGCGCGTGCACCTGACGCACGCCGGCGACAGCGTCGTTCTGGACGACGTTTCCTACGACGGTGAGGGCTGCTCGATCAGCCAGGCGTCCACCTCGGTGCTCGCCGAGCAGCTGACCGGACGGCCGGTCGAGGAGTGCCTGGAGACGTCGCAGCGCTTCCTCGAGCTGCTGCAGTCGAAGGGGGAGACCGGCGGCGACGACCTGGAGAGCCTCGGCGATGTGCTCGGCGACGGCGTCGCTTTCGCCGGCGTCTCCCGCTACCCCGCACGCGTCAAGTGCGCGCTGCTGGGATGGAAAGCCCTCGAGGCGGCGTTGACCGAAGCCGACCTGATGGCCGATGTTTTGCCGACGAGCACGCACAGGGAGCAGTCATGACCGACACCGCCACGCCGTCCGTCGAGGACCTCGAGGAGGCGATGAAGGACGTCGTCGACCCCGAGCTCGGCATCAACGTCGTCGACCTCGGGCTCGTCTACGGCATCACGGTGACCGACGACAAGGTCGCCACCCTCGATATGACGCTCACCTCGGCGGCGTGCCCGCTGACCGACGTCATCGAGGACCAGACCCGCCAGGCACTCGAGGGCCTGGTCGCCGACTTCCGCATCAACTGGGTGTGGATGCCGCCGTGGGGTCCCGACAAGATCACCGAGGACGGCCGCGAGCAGCTGCGCGCGCTCGGCTTCGCCGTCTGAGCGGTCCCGCCCGTCCCGTCGAGGTGCCGGCGGCGCGGCTGGTGCGGTGGGTCGACAACTTCGCTGCCCGCCATGGCGCGGTCGTCGGCTCCCTCGGTACCGCACCCGTCAGCGGAATACTCGGTGTCGTCGAGGTGCCCGTCCTGCGGCTGCGCGCCGGTGACGCCGTGGCGGAGCTGACTCTGCCGAGGGCGGCGTTGGCGACACCGGGGATGCCCGTCGCGGCTGCTGCCGGTCCCACCCCTGATTCCCGAACGGCGCCGCTGGGCGACCTGTCGGCGGTCACGTCGTGCCTGGCGGCGGTGGCGGCGCACCTGCTGCTTCCCGGTCGCCTGACCGCCCTCGTGCTGCTGCGCCGAGGCGGCTACGCCGTCGGCGTCGTCGACAGCGGCCAGAGTGGGGGCAGCGGGCAGCTCGTCGCATCGAAGGTCGGGTCGCGGTACGTCCAGTCCCGCACCGCAGCCGGCGGCTGGTCGCAGCAGCGCTATGCGAGGCGGCGGGAGAACCAGGCGCAGCAACTGGTCGGCGCGCTCCTCGAGGCTGCTCGCCAGGTGCTCCCGCCATGGGCTGACCTGGATGCCGTCGTCGTCGGCGGTGACCGGACCCTGGTGGCCAGGTCCGTCGGTGAACTTGCCGTCCCGGAGGAGCTGCTCGAGCCCCGGCTGCTCGACGTCCCCGACCCACGCCGCGACGTGCTGCTGACCGCGGCGACGCGCGCCACCAGCAGCGTCGTTCGCGTCACAGAGACGACAAGCGGTGCTGCCTAGGAGATGGTGCCGCCGAAGGTGGTGCAGGCTTCGAGCTGGCCGGACTGGTAGCCCTTCAGGAACCACGAGCGGCGCTGCTCGGACGTGCCGTGGGTGAAGGTGTCGGGGTTGACCGACCCCTGGGTCTGCCGCTGGATGGCGTCGTCGCCCACCGCCGCCGCCGCGTTGAGGGCCTCGTTGAGCTCGGCGTCGGTGATGCGCTCGTTGCCGTTGTCGTTGGCGACGCGTCCGTAGACGCCGGCGTAGCAGTCGGCTTGCAGCTCGAGCTTGACCGACAGCTCGTTCTCGCGTGAGGGGTCCTGCTGCTGGAGCTGGCGGACCTTCGGCTCGATGCCCAGCAGCGTCTGCAGGTGGTGCCCCGCTTCGTGGGCGACGATGTAGGTCTCGGCGTAGCGGCCGGTCGCGCCGAACTGCTGCTGCAGCTGGTTGAGGAAGTCGATGTCGAGATAGATCTCGCGGTCCGCGGGGCAGTAGAACGGCCCGACCTGCGCGGACGCCGCCCCGCAGCCGGTCTGCGTCTGGCCACTGAAGAACGCGAGCCGAGGCTTGGTGTAGGTGGCGCCGCGCTGGTCGAACTGCTGGCTCCACACCTCGTTGATCTCGTCGTAGACCTTGATGAGGTAGCAGTCCTGGTACTTGTCGATGGCACCGTCGGTGTTGCACCGCTGCTGCAGGTCCGAACGCGACGGGCCGCCTGCGTAGGACCCGGAGCCGTCGGTGCCGTAGCCGGGCTGCTCCACCCCGCTCGGGATCGTCAACCCGGAGGAGCCGCCCCCCAGCAGCTGCACCGCGAGGAAGATGAGCACGCCGACGATGCCGAGCCCGCCGCCACCCACCGCGACGCCGCGGCCTCCGAGACCCCCGAAGCCGCCGCCGCCGAACCCGCCGCCGCCGAACCCGCCGCCACCGCGACGGTCGTCGACGCCACTGACGTCGACGTTCTGGTCGTCGAACTCCACGGCTCCTCCAGGTCGCTCCGGCCGGTAGACTGATGCCCGTCCCATGATCACTGCACACAACATCGAGCTGCGCGCCGGCTCTCGGCTCCTGCTCGAGGGAGCAAGCCTGCGCGTCGGCCCCGGCGACCACGTCGGCCTCGTCGGACGCAACGGCGCCGGCAAGACCACTCTCACCAAGGTCCTCGCGGGCCAGGGTCTACCCGCCTCCGGCTCCGTCACCCGCTCGGGCAGTGTCGGCTACCTGCCGCAGGACCCGCGCACCGGCGACCTCGACGTCCTGGGCCGCGACCGCATCCTCGGGGCACGAGGCCTGGACGACATCGTCCGGCGCCTGCGCGAGACCGAGGGTCAGATGGCCAGTGCCGACTCCGACACCCACGAGCGCGCCATGAGCCGCTACCCGCGGCTGGAGGCGGAGTTCCAGGCGATGGGCGGCTACGCGGCGGAGGCGGAGGCGGCCGGCATCGCCAGCAGCCTCGGCCTGCCCGAGCGCGTGCTCAGGCAGCCGCTGCGGACCCTGTCCGGTGGCCAGCGCCGTCGGGTGGAGCTGGCCCGCATCCTCTTCTCCGGCGCCGACATCCTGCTGCTCGACGAGCCGACGAACCACCTCGACGCCGACTCCATCGTGTGGCTGCGCGACTTCCTGAAGTCCTTCCGCGGCGGCTTCATCGTCATCAGTCACGACGTCGACCTGGTCGAGCACGTCGTCAACAAGGTGCTCTACCTCGACGCCAACCGCTGCGTCATCGACACCTACAACATGGGGTGGAAGGCCTACCTCGCCCAACGAGAGGCCGACGAGCGCCGGCGGCGCCGGGAGCGGGCCAATGCCGAGAAGAAGGCCGGCGCCCTCATGGCGCAGGCGGACAAGATGCGCGCCAAGGCCACCAAGGCCACCGCTGCGCAGAACATGGCCCGACGGGCCGAGCGGCTGCTGTCCGGCGTGGAGGACGCCCGCAAGGCCGACCGGGTGGCCAAGCTGCGGTTTCCCGCGCCGGCTCCGTGCGGCAAGACACCCCTCACGGCCAGCGGCCTGTCCAAGAGCTACGGGTCCCTCGAGGTGTTCACCGACGTCGACCTCGCCATCGACCGCGGCAGCAAGGTCGTCGTGCTCGGCCTCAACGGCGCGGGCAAGACGACCCTGCTGCGGGTACTCGGTGGCGTCGAGCAGCCCGACACCGGCGAGGTCGAGGGCGGGCACGGGCTCAAGCTGGGCTACTACGCCCAGGAGCACGAGACCCTCGACGCCGACCGCAGCGTGCTGGAGAACCTACGCACCGCGGCGCCCGACCTGACCGACACCGAGGTCCGCTCCGTGCTGGGGTCGTTCCTCTTCACCGGCGACGACGTCGACAAGCCTGCCGGTGTGCTCTCCGGCGGTGAGAAGACCCGCCTGGCGCTGGCGACGCTGGTGGTGTCGAGCGCGAACGTGCTGCTGCTCGACGAGCCGACCAACAACCTCGACCCCGCCTCGCGAGACGAGGTCCTGTCCGCGCTGCGCAGCTACGCCGGCGCCGTCGTGCTGGTCACGCACGACGAGGGAGCGGTCCAGGCCCTCGACCCCGAGCGGGTGCTCCTGCTTCCGGACGGCGTCGAGGACCTGTGGAACGACGGCTACCGCGAGCTGGTCTCCCTGGCGTAGCGGGATCGGCGCTGTCCCGTCGTCATCGAACTGATCACCAATTGCCTTCGGGTGGTTTTGTTCCGGTTGCACGGGTCACCACTGGGGGACGATCACCACATCCTGGAACCGCTCGCAGGCACTTCACAGTTTGGAAGGACCGTCCCGTGGCCGAGACGCTGCCCAAGAAGACGCGCATCACCGGTGACGAGCGCAACCAGCTCGCCGGAGACCTCCAGCGGCGCTACGCCGCCGGCGAGAGCATCCGGGACCTCGCCGCCTCAACCGGCCGCTCCTACGGCTTCGTCCACCGCATCCTCAGCGAGTCCGGCACCCAGCTGCGCGGACGCGGCGGGGCGACGCGCGGCAAGCGGAGCGCGTGAGCTGACAGTTCAGTCGCTGCGACCCGCCATGCTGGGGGCGTGAACGACGCAGCGTGGGTGTCCGCAGTCGCAGCCGCTGAGGAGGCGGGGGTCGCCGTCGAGCCGGCGGGCTCCCGCCTCGACGTCGTTCTCAACCGGCCCGACGTCCACAACGCCCAGACGCCCGGCACGTGGCGCGCGTTCGCGCAGGTGCTGCACGCCCTGCCGCGCCAGGTGCGGGTGGTCGTCGTCCGCGGTCACGGACCGTCGTTCTCCTCCGGCCTCGACCGACGCATGTTCGGCCCGGGGATCCCGGGCGAGGCGAGCCTCGGCGACCTCGCGTCCCTGCCGCCCGAGCGGCTGTCGGAGACGATCGCGGCCTTCCAGGAAGGGTTCACCTGCTGGCGCCCGGCCGGCGTGCTCACCGTCGCCGCCGTCCACGGCGCGGCCATCGGCGCCGGCTTCCAGCTGGCCCTCGCCTGCGATCTGATTCTCACCGCGGAGGACGCCCGTTTCGTCATGGCGGAGCCGACTCTCGGTCTCGTCCCCGACCTCGGGGGGACGCTGCCGCTCGTGCAGCGCGTCGGCCGCGCCCGCGCGACGGAGATCTGCCTGACCGGGCGGGCCGTGAGCGGCGGCGAGGCCAGCGCCATCGGCCTGGCGGAGGTGAGCGTCCCGGCGACCGACTTGCTCGCCACCGTCGACGACCTCGTCGCGGCGGTGCTCGCCCTGCCCGCCCCGTCGGCCGCCGCGACCCTGGAGCTGCTGCGGGGCGCGGCCCTCGCGCCGACTCTGGCCGACCAGCTCGCCGCCGAACGTTCCGCCCAGGGCGAACTGCTCCGCCAGCTCGCGGCGAGCCGGAACGCCAGCGGCGTTCGCGCTGTTGATCGCAGCTGAAGGGAAAGGGGTCGACAGTGTCGATGCAGGGCTGGCACTCGCTGCGGTCGTTCACCAAGGACAGCTCGGTCACGACGGTGCGGTTGAAGCCGGGAACCACGCGGCGGATCGCCGGCTTCGCCCGGCCGTACTCGCGCTCGATCGTGTCGTTTCTCATCCTGGTTGTCATCGACGCCGCGCTCGTCGTCGTCACCCCGCTGCTGCTCAAGCGGATCATCGACCAGGGGGTCCTCGCCGGTAACCGCGGCGTCGTCATCCAGACCGCGGTCCTCGTCGCCGTCCTCGCGGTCGTGGACGCGGGTCTCGGTCTGGCTCAGCGCTACTTCTCCGCCCGCATCGGCGAGGGGCTCATCTACGACCTGAGGCGTCGCGTCTTCGGCCACGTCTCGCGCATGCCCGTCGCCTTCTTCACCCGCACGCAGACCGGCTCCCTCGTCAGCCGACTCAACAGCGATGTCATCGGCGCGCAGCAGGCCTTCACCAGCACGCTGTCCTCGGTGGTCAGCAATGCCGTGAGCCTCGTCATCGTCCTGGCCGCCATGCTGCTGCTGTCGTGGCAGATCACAGTGGTCGCGCTGCTCCTGCTGCCGGTCTTCGTGCTGCCGGCGCGCTTCGTGGGTCGGCGCCTGGCGAGCATCACCCGCGAGTCCATGCAGCTCAACGCGGCAATGAGCCAGACGATGACCGAGCGGTTCAACGTGGCCGGCGCCCTGCTGGTCAAGATCTTCGGTCGGCTGCCCGACGAGCAGCGGGAGTTCTCCGCCAAGGCCGAGCGGGTCCGGGATATCGGCATCACGCAGGCGATGTACAGCCGCATCTTCTTCACGTCGTTGACCCTCGTCGCGGCTTTGGCCACCGCCCTGGTCTACGGACTCGGCGGCATCCTCGCCATCGACGACCAGCTGCAGGTCGGCACCCTCGTCGCGCTGACGGCTCTGCTGGGACGGCTCTACGGTCCGCTGACCGCGCTGTCGAACGTGCAGGTCGACGTGATGACCGCGCTGGTCAGCTTCGACCGCGTCTTCGAGATCCTCGACCTGCCGCCGATGGTCGATGACCGTCCCGGAGCCACACCGCTGCCACGCGACGTCGAGGCCTCGGTGGAGTTCGACTCGGTCAGGTTCCGTTACCCCTCAGCAGACGAGGTCAGCCTGGCGAGCCTGGAGTCCATCGCCGTCCTGGACCGCACGCCGGAGCAGGAGGTGCTGCGCGACGTGTCGTTCCGGGTGCAGCCCGGACAGCTGGTCGCCCTCGTGGGGCCCTCTGGCGCCGGCAAGACGACGATCACCAGCCTGGTCGCCCGGCTCTACGACGTGACCGAGGGCGCGGTGCGGGTCGGGGGACACGACGTCCGCGAGGTGACGCTGGAGTCCCTGCACGACGTCATCGGCGTCGTCACGCAGGACGCCCACATGTTCCACGACACCATTCGCGCCAACCTGCTCTACGCCCGGCCCGACGCCACCGATGCCGAGCTGTGGGAGGCCATCCGCGCCGCGCACATCCTGCCTCTGGTCGAGAGCCTGCCCGACGGCCTCGACACGGTCGTCGGTGACCGCGGCTACCGGCTCAGCGGGGGAGAGAAGCAGCGGCTGGCGATCGCCCGGCTGCTGCTCAAGGCACCCGCCATCGTCGTGCTCGACGAAGCGACCGCACACCTCGACTCGGAGAGCGAGGCCGCCGTCCAGCGCGCGCTCGCGACCGCTCTTGCCGGCCGCACCAGCCTCGTCATCGCCCACCGGCTCTCCACCGTGCGCGATGCCGACCAGATCCTCGTCGTCGACGACGGCCGGGTCGTGGAGCGGGGGACGCACGACGAGCTCCTCGCCGCGGACGGCCTCTATGCCGAGCTCTACGCGACGCAGTTCGCCGGCCAGGAGCAGTTCGCCGGCCAGGAGCAGGCAGCGGGCACCCCGGTGCTGCCGGAGGCGCTCGCGGCCGGCTGATGGCGCGCGGCAGAATGCGCCCATGGATCTCGGACTCACTGACACCGTCTGGCTCGTCACCGGAGGCACGCGCGGTCTCGGCTTCGCCACCGCCCAGCAGCTCGTCGCCGAGGGCGCTCGCGTGGTCGTGGCCAGCCGCAGCGAGGAACGTGTCGAGGCTGCCGTCACCCAGCTGGGTGGGCGCGAGCGTGCTCTCGGCATCGCCGCCGATCTCGCCGACCCCGGTGCCGACACCCGGCTGATCGCGGCAGCCAGCGCCCGGTGGGACCGGCTCGACGGCGCCCTGCTGAGCGTCGGTGGCCCGCCCGCCTCCGAGGCGCGCTCGACGACGGACGAGGCGTGGCGTACGGCATTCGAGAGTGTCTTTCTCGGTCCGCTGCGCACGGCCCGCAGCGTCGTGGCCGCGGGGGGCACGAGTCTGGCGTTCGTGCTGTCGACGAGCGTGCGCGCACCGATCCCAGGGCTGGCCGTGTCCAACGGGCTGCGCCCGGGCCTGGCCATGGTCGCCAAGACCCTCGCCGACGAGCTGGGGCCCGACGGTGTGCGGGTCAACACCCTGCTGCCCGGCCGCATCGACACCGACCGCATCCGCGAGCTGGAGGGTGGCCGTGGGGGTGCGGCCGCCCGCAAGCAGCTGGAGGCGGGGATTCCTCTGCGCCGCTACGGCCAGCCCGAGGAGTTCGGCCGGGTGGCGGCCTTCGTGCTCTCGCCCGCGGCGTCCTACCTCACCGGGCTGGCACTCGCCGTCGACGGGGGGGCCACGCGCGCGCTCTAGCGGGTCTCGCCCTGCGGCACCTCGTCGAGCTCGTCGCCGCCGGCCAGCCACTCGTCCCGCGAGAGGCGCGGGTCGAGCCCCCGTCCCGAACGCCGCTGTTGTCGCTCCCCGCGCGAGCCCCCCTGACCCCCGGCGGGCTGCCGCTGCGGGCGGCGCGGGCCGGCCTCTCTCGTGGCCCTCTCGTTTCTCGTGGCCATCTCGTTGCCGCCGGTCTCGCCGCCCGCGTCCTTGACCTCACGGCGGGCGAAGACGACCAGTGCGCCCAGTGCGACAACCGCGAAGACCCACCACTGGACTGTGTAGGCGAGGTTCAGTGCGGCGTTCTGATGGTTGACACTGCTCGGCAGCAGCTGAATGCCGGAGCTCACAGGCGGCACCTGCGAGGCGAGCTGGACGTAACCGGGCAGCAGCGGGAGTCCGGTGTGCCGCGCGATCGCCGCGGTGTCGATGCGGGAGACCTGTCCGTCCGGCAGGTGCGCGAACGGGTCGGCGCCGCCCTGTCCGCTGTGCTCGCTGTCTCGCAGCAGCCCGCGGACCTCGACGCTCCCCGCGGGCGGGGCCGGCACCTGGGGGGTCGCCAGCGGGTCCGAGCCAGCCGGCACCCACCCGCGGTCGACGAGGACGACGGCGGTGTCGGTGCGCAGCGGTGTGAGCACCTCGAAGCCCTGTGACCCGGAGTCGGCGTAGGTGCGCTGACGGACGACGAGCTGTGCGCCGGCGACGTACGTCCCGCGGGCCACCACCTGCCGGAACTCCACTCGCGAGGTCAGGTCAGCGTCTGACGGTCGTCCCGCCAGCAGCCGGGTGACGTCGACCGGCGCCGACGAGCTGTTCCGGTCGACCAGCCGGTTGTACTCGCTGCGGTAGTCGAACCGCGACAGCTGCCACCGCCCGAGGAGGACGCAAGCAGCGGCGATGAAGACGGCGAGGGCCGTCAGGCCGACCCAGCGGCGGGTCAGCAGCACGCGCGGCGGTCGTGACACGTCGCGACGGTACCTCGCCGACGTAGAGTGTCGAGTGTGACGGTCTCCCCGGTGCTGAAGGCGCGCGAAGGCACGGTGACGCAGCCGCGCGAAGGCACGGTGGCGCAGCCTCGCGTGCTCGCCGACGGCTACGGCCGCATAGCGACTGACCTGCGCGTCAGCCTCACCGACCGCTGCAACCTCCGCTGCACCTACTGCATGCCGGAGGAGGGCCTGGCCTGGCTGCCGCGGGAGGAGACGCTCACCGACGACGAGCTCGTCCGGGTTATTCGCGTGGCGGTGAGCCTCGGGGTCACCGACGTCCGTCTGACGGGTGGCGAGCCGCTGCTGCGGCGCAACCTCGTCGGTCTCGTGGCGAGGCTCGCCGACCTCGACCCCCGGCCGCGGCTGTCCATGACGACCAACGGCATCGGCCTCGCTCGGCTGGCGGCACCGCTCGCCGAGGCAGGTCTCGACCGGGTCAACGTCTCCCTCGACACCCTGCGCCCGGAGCGCTTCCTGGCCCTCGCGCGACGTGACCGCCACGCCGATGTGCTCGCCGGCCTCGCCGCCGCCGCGTCGGCCGGGCTGACGCCCGTCAAGGTCAACACCGTGCTCATGCGCGGCATCAACGACGACGAGCCGGCCGACCTGCTGCGGTGGGCGCTGGACGCGGGCTACGAGCTGCGGTTCATCGAGCAGATGCCCCTCGACGCGCAGCACGCGTGGCAGCGCGAGTCGATGGTGACGGCGGAGGAGATCCTCGCCGACCTCGCTCGGGATTTCACCCTCGTCGAGGCGGACGCTGCGACGCGGGGGAGCGCGCCTGCCGAGAAGTGGCAGGTCTCCGACTCGGACGGCCGACAGGGCGTGGTCGGCGTCATCGCCAGCGTCACGCGGCCGTTCTGCGGGGCCTGCGACCGGGTCCGGCTGACCGCCGACGGCCAGCTGCGCAACTGCCTGTTCGCCCGGCAGGAGTCCGACCTCCGCCGGATCCTCCGCGGCCAGGTCGAGGGCTCGTCGGGCAGCG
>JBQCDV010000088.1:0-21367 GCA_051960855.1 Actinomycetales bacterium | reverse complement strand
CTGCCGCACCGTCGGCACCACTGATCTGGTTCCACCACGCGGCACGCGAGGACCGCACGATCCGGTTCAAGTCGTTGTCCGGTCACGCTCAGACCGAGGCCGTCGAGTCGAGCGAAGGCGGTCAGGTGAGGGCGGCCGAAGCCGGCCGGCGGGGTAGCGTCGGACACGTCGAGGTCTTTCGGATGGATGGCGCAGGAACCTCCGTCGTCGGGAGACCTCGACGTCTATCTGCGGACCGACGCGCCCGGCCGACCTACACCCTCATCTGGGAAGAGCCACGATAGCTAGTACGGCATCTCGCGGTGGGGGGCTGTGTGCCGGTCGTCGCGGAGGTCGACGTGCTTCTCGGGCTGCTCGCGCAGATCGCGGTCGTCGGCCACGCCGCCGCCGATGATGCTGCCGGCGCCGGTGCGGCCGGCCTCGTGGGGTCCGACCACTCCGCTGCCGACGCGCTCGACGTTCCCATCGGGCGTGCCGATATCGGCGCCGGTCTTCTCGTCGTCGTAGTAGGCGTGCGGGTCACGCTCGCCGTCGGCAGCGGCATTCGAGTCGCCGTGTCGGGAGTCGCTCACGGTCGTGCCTCCTCGCAGGTCGATGACGGTCTCTCCGTCTCTTACCCCGGATCGCGTGTTCGCAGCGTCGTCGACCGGGCTGTGCTCACGCGATCCGTCGATGCCCAGCCGCTGTTCGGCTGCGGCGCGACGGGCGGCCGCGCGGCGCCGGCCGTAGCCGAAGTAGAGGACGAATCCGATGACGAGCCACACCACGAAGCGGATCCAGGTCTCGACGGTGAGGTTGAGCATGAGGTAGAGGCACGCGAGGGCGGACAGGATCGGGATGACGGGGTTGAGCGGGACGCGGAAGCGCCGCTTCAGGTCCGGCTTGGTGCGGCGCAGGATCGGCACAGCGACGGAGACCATGACGAACGCCGCCAGGGTGCCGATGCTCACGAGGTCGGCGAGCACCTCGAGCTTGACGAAGGTCGCGAGGGCCGCCACGAGGATGGTCGCGGCGACGGTGACGCGGATCGGCGTGCCGAAGCGGGGATGGACCTTTGCGGCGCTCGGAGGCAGCATCCCGTCGCGGGCAACAGCGAAGCCGATGCGTGACATCGCAACGAGGTCGACCAGGATCACCGAAGTCAGGCCGCAGACGGCGGCGATCGAGACGAGGTTGGCCGCCCAGTGCGCTCCGACGGCATCGAAGGCATCCGCGATGGGGGCGGCAGTGTTGAGCTTGGTGTAGTTCAGCATTCCGGTCACGACGAACGACACCCCGACGTAGAGCACAGTGGCGATGCCGAGCGTGCCGAGCAGGCCCAGAGGCAGATCGCGCCCAGGCTTGCGGGTCTCCTCGCTCATGTTCGCGACGGCTTCGAAGCCGGTGTAGGCGAAGAAGACGACAGCGGCCGCGGACAGCACGCCTGCGATGCCGAAGGCGACGGGCTGGATGCCGAAGATGAGCTGGACCATCGTCTCCTTCACGCCCTGGCCGGTGGAGCCCTCGGGCTTGGCCGGGGGGATGAAGGGCGAGTAGTTGGACGCCTTGATGAAGAACAGGCCGGCGACGATGACGAAGACGCAGATGGTCACCTTGATGGCGACGAGTGCCACGGCCACCCAGGACGACTGCTTGACGCCGACAGCGGCGATGATGCCGAGGAAGACCACGATCGCCAGGGCTCCGACGTTGATGGTCGCGTCCTCGGTGAACCACTGGGCGGGTAGACCAAAGAGGTTGGCGAGATAGGCCGACCAGCCGCGGGCGACGCTGGCCGCTCCGAGGGCGAACTCCAGCAGCAGATCCCACCCGATGATCCAGGCGAAGATCTCCCCGATCGTCGCGTAGGCGTAGGTGTAGGCCGAGCCTGCTGTCGGGACGCTGGAGGCCAGCTCCGCATAGCAGAGAGCCGCGAGCAGGCTCACGACCCCGCCGATGATGAACGAGAGCAGCACGGCCGGGCCGGCATGCTTGCTGGCCTCGATGCCGGTGAGGGTGAAGATCCCCGTGCCGATGACGACGCCGATGCCGAAGCCGATCAGGTCGATGGGGCCGAGCTTGCGGCGCAGATGGCCGTGGTCATCGCCGGTGTCGTCGCCCCCCTGAGCGAGGATCTCCTCCACGCTCTTGGTTCTCAGGATGCTCATGGCCCCTGTGCTGCCCAGCGAGGGGGCCCGTAACGCGCCCTCGACGCAGATTCGATCTTGCGTGCCGTGTGGCAGTCTATTGCGCGGTGGGAAGAATGCGCCCCCGCACCTCGCCGAGACCCAGCCGTCCCCCGTCGGCTGCCGGCGCCCATGCGCGGAGCACCACCTCATCGCCGTCCTCGAGGAAGCCGCGCTGCTGGCCGCTGGGCAGAGTCAGCGGGTCGCGACCGTTCCACGTCAGCTCGAGCAGCGATCCGCGCTCGTCGCGGCCCGGACCAGAGACCGTCCCCGAGGCGTAGAGGTCTCCGGTGCGCAGAGATGCGCCGTTCACCGTCAGATGCGCGAGCTGCTGCGCCGGCGACCAGTACATGCCGGCGAACGGCGGCCGGGAGACGACAGCGCCGTTCAGCTCGATCTCGAGGTCCAGGTCGAGTCCCCAGTCGTCGCCCCCCTGCAGGTAGGGCAGTGGCTGCGGGTCGCGCGGCGGGGTCGACGTGCGTGCCGACTCCAGTGCATCGAGCGGCGTCACCCACGTGCTGATCGAGGTGGCGAAGGACTTGCCGAGGAAGGGGCCGAGTGGCACGTACTCCCACGCCTGGATGTCGCGGGCGGACCAGTCGTTGACCAGCACGACTCCGAACACGTGCTCGGCGAAGGCGCCCGCGGCGACGGGTGATCCGAGAGTCGAGGGCGTGCCGACGACGAAGCCCACCTCCGCCTCGATGTCGAGCCGGATCGAGGGCCCGAACGTCGGAGCGTCGTCCCCCGCGCCCCGTCGCTGACCTGCGGGTCGAGCGATCGGGGTGCCAGAGGGCACGACCGTGCCGGCGCGCCCGTGGTAGCCAATCGGGAGGTGCTTCCAGTTCGGCGTCAGCGGCTCGCTGTCGGGACGGAAGATGCGGCCGACGTTGGTGGCGTGGTCCTCGGAGGAGTAGAAGTCGACGTAGTCGGCGACCGTGAACGGCAGCAGCATCGTCACCTGGGACTGCGGAATCAGGTGCGGTGACACCAGGCCCTCGTTGGCAGGGTGCGTCACGAGCTCGAGCAGCCACGACCGGACGGCCCGCCACGCCGGCAGTCCGAGAGCGAGGAACGCATCCAGCGTCGGCTCGGCGAAGACGTGCGCCCCGTCGAGCCCCTCGATCGCGGCGACGGCGGCCACGTCGAGCACCTGTCCTCCGATCGCGACTCCTACTCGCGGATCGTCATCGCCGAGACGGAAGACGCCGTAGGGCAGGTGAGTGGCCGGGAACGCCGACCCGTCGGGAATGTCGACCCAGCTGGTGGCCGCACCGGTAGTGCCCATCATCAGAGAAGTCCCAACCTTGTGAGGTCCTGCCACGGCTCCTGCAGGTCGCATGATCCGTAGGCGACGAAGAACGAGCGGGTCACGGCGGCCCGCACGTCGTCGAGCTCCGCGGCGATCGCGGCCAGCGCTGCGTCGTCCTGCACGCCGAGGAGTCGGACGACCGACTCGAGGTCGGCGCCCTCGGTCGCTGCCGCGGTCGCGCACAGCAGGTTGAGGAAGCCGTGATGCTCGAAGCCCGTCTCGGGGTCGCGATGCCGCACCGCGCTGTGCAGACCTGCAGTGCACTTGAAGGGCACCTCGGCGGCGACGCAGGTCGCCACGAACTCCGCCGCCTCCGCCTCCGTAGGGAAGAGGTCGGCCCGCAGGCCACCTGTCCGCAGCTTCGCGCCATAGGGGGAGTCGGCGACGACTTCGAGCGCCTCGCGCCAGCCCGGCCGCCGGGGGAGCTCCACATAGCCCTCGGCGTCGGGCAGCGCCGCGACGGTGGTCGCGACGTTGTCGACGAGGGCGGCGGGAGTGTCGGCGGTGACCGCAACCTCGACGAGAGCGAGCAGGACGTGAGCGTCATCCGCGACGACGGTCTGGATTCGAGGGAGGTCTGCGATGTCGGTGTCGAGCACGACGCCGAGCGCGACGCTCCGAGACGTCAGCAGTTCCTGCACGCGGCCGTCCTCCGCCGCGAGGGCGGACAGCTCCCGCCGTAGCTCGTCGAGCCGCGACGCAGGCGCGAGAAACCGGCCCGTGATCAGGTCTGCGGGCGTCTCCCACCGGAGCACGTGCTGGCGCAGGGCCTGGCGCATGGGTGCATTGCCGGGAGGGAAGAGCGCGGCATCGTCGACGAGCGACTCGACGAGGACAGGCACGTCCGGCATGCGGGGAGGCTAGCGCAGGCGGCGATCTCGCCGACCTGTCGCCGACCTGTCATCGGGTGTCCCGGGGGTGGACAATCGGGTGCGACAACGAGGTCGCTCGAGGAGGGACGGACAATGGCGTTCTACCGCTCTGTTGGCGAGCTGCCGCACAAGCGGCACACGCAGCACCGGCGCCCGGATGGCGGCCTCTACTACGAGGAGCTGATGGGCGAGGAGGGCTTCTCCTCCGACTCCTCGCTGCTCTACCACCGCGGCGTGCCCTCGGCGATCGTCGACTCCCGCGTCTGGGAGCTGCCGGACCTGTCGACGACGGCGAACTACCCGCTGAAGCCTCGGCATCTCAAACTGCACGACCTCTTCCCGGGCGAGGAGTGGAAGGCGGTGGACGCCGTGACGGGCCGCCGCCTCGTGCTCGGCAACGCCGACGTGCGCATCAGCTACGTGGTCGCCGGCGAAGCTTCGCCCCTCTACCGCAACGCCATCGGCGACGAGTGCGTCTACATCGAGGCCGGTGCCGGCACGGTCGAGACCATGTTCGGTGCCCTGCGCTTCCGCCAGGGCGACTACGTCATCCTGCCGCGCGCGACGGTGCACCGCTGGGTCCCCGACCCGGACAGCGGACCGCTGCGCGCCTACTGCATCGAGGCCAACAGTCACATCACGCCGCCGAAGCGCTACCTGTCGAAGTTCGGACAGTTCCTCGAGCACTCGCCGTACTGCGAGCGCGACCTGACAGGCCCGACCGAGCCGCTGCTCGTCGACGGCGAGGACGTCGAGGTCTACACCAAGCACCGTGGCCCGGGCCCTTCCGGCATCGTCGGCAGCGTTGTCGTCAGTCCGACGCATCCCTTCGACGTCGTCGGCTGGGACGGGTGCCTCTACCCGTACACGTTCAATGTGGAGGACTTCGAGCCGATTACCGGGCGGGTGCACCAGCCGCCGCCGGTCCACCAGGTCTTCGAGGGCTGGAATTTCGTCATCTGCAATTTCGTGCCGCGCAAGGTGGACTACCACCCGCTCTCGGTGCCGGTGCCCTACTACCACTCCAATGTCGACAGCGACGAGGTCATGTTCTACGTCGGTGGCGACTACGAGGCGCGCAAGGGGTCAGGTATCGCGCAGGGTTCGATCTCGCTGCACCCCGGGGGCCACAGTCACGGCCCGCAGCCTGGTGCGGTCGAGAAGTCGCTGGGCAAGGACTATTTCGACGAGCTCGCCGTCATGGTGGACACCTTCCGCCCGCTGGAGCTCGGCGAGGCGGGAGCGGCGAGCGACGACGGGGCCTACGCGTGGACCTGGAGCGGACGCGGCCCGGAGCGTTAGGGGGGCATACGCGACGGAGGCCCGGCGACGAGCGGTGCTCGCGCCGGGCCTTCCGTGTGCTGTCTTGCTGCTGCCGGCTACCTGGTCTGCCGGTCTTTCTGCCTGGTCATCGTCGGCACTGCCTACCGACAGTGCCTGAGGCCGCGGTTGCTAGACGCGGCTGCGGCCGGTGAAGCTGAGGATGAGGCCGACGACCAGGACGATCACGCCGATCCAGATCAGGATCTGGCCGACACCTGCAAAGCCGATGATCGCGAGGATCACGCCAGCGATCACGAGGAGCAGCCACATGGGCATGAGATCTCTCCGTTTCGTCCGACCTGGCGCCGCCCGAACGCGGAACCAGCACTGATCACTACCGTCCCCGTCGCGGATCACCGCGAAACGCTGTCACCGCAGCAGGGGCTGTCCCTCGAGTGCGACGCCGGCGGCGGCGAGCTCGCCCAGGGCGGCGTTCGTCGTGGCCTGCGCGACGCCGGCGGTGAAGTCGAGCAGGACGCGCGTGCCGAGGCCGGCGGCAGCGGCATCGAGGGCGGTGGCCCGCACGCAGTGGTCGGTCGCGATTCCCACGACGTCGAGCGAGTCGACGTCGCGCGCCCGCAGCCAGTCCAGCAGGGAGGTCCCGTCCCGCGTGGTGCCCTCGAAGCCGGAGTAGGCCGCACTGTGCCGTCCCTTGTCGAAGACGGCCTGGATCGGCACGACGTCGAGGGCGGGGTGAAAGCTCGCCCCTGCCGTGTCGACACGGCAGTGGGCGGGCCAGGTGTCGACGAAGTCGGGGGAGTGCGAGAAGTGGCGACCGGGGTCGACGTGGAAGTCTCGGGAGGCGACGACAGCGTCGTACGTCCCGCCCTGCTCGGCGAGGTAGCCGCTGATGCGCGCCGCGACCTCCGCCCCACCCGCGACGGCGAGGCTGCCGCCCTCGCAGAAGTCGTTCTGCACGTCGACGATGATCAGGCCGCGGCCCATGACGTCATTCCTCCCGAACGGCGGAGCTCGTGGTGCTGCCAGCACGATGGCGTGCTGCGGACAGCGTTCTACAGCCTTCTACAGCGAGACGGTGACGGTGGGGATGGCGGGCTCGTCGGCGGCGAGGCTGAGGCCCTCCCATGGCAGGGAGCCCAGTCGCTCCGAGTGCCGCTGGCGGGCCGCCGTCAAGGCCTCGTCGTGGACGCGCTCCCCCTGACGCACGAGCGGCACCTGGGGCCGCAGGTCGTGGGGCTCGTCGGAGGCGTGACCCAACGGGACGAGCACTTCCTCGGTGGCGATGCCGGTCGCGCGGTGGCGGCGGACGACGTCCTTGCGGCCCCCCTGCGTTGCCTTGTTGAGAGACCGTTTCGCCACCGGGCGCCCGTCGACCTCGACGAGCTTGTAGACCATCCCGGCGGTGGGCGCCCCGGAGCCGGTGACCACCGAGGTGCCGGCGCCGTAGACGTCGACGGGCGCGGCCGCGAGGGCGGCGATCGCGTACTCGTCGAGGTCACCGCTGACCACGATGCGCGTCTCTGTCGCGCCCAACTCGTCCAGCTCGGCCCGCGCCTGCCGGGCGAGGACCCCCAGGTCACCGGAGTCGATGCGTACCGCGCCGAGCCCCGGTCCGGCGACCTCGACCGCGGTCTGGATGCCCTTACGGATGTCGTAGGTGTCGACGAGCAGGGTCGTCCCGACGCCGAGGGCCGCGACCTGCGCCTCGAAGGCGGCGCGTTCGGTGTCGTGCAGCAGCGTGAACGCGTGCGCGCTGGTGCCGGCGGTCGGGACGTCCCAGGAGACTCCCGCCTGCAAGTTGCTGGTCGCGGTGAACCCTGCGAGGTAGGCGGCCCGGGCGCTGGCCACCGCTGCCCACTCATGGGTGCGCCGCGAGCCCATCTCGATGATCGGTCGACCTGCCGCTGCCACCGTCATGCGGGAGGCTGCCGAGGCGATGGCGCTGTCGTGGTTGAGGACCGACAGGGCAAGGGTCTCGAGCACGACCGCCTCGGCGAAGGTCCCGCTGACAGTCAGGACGGGAGACCCTGGGAAGTAGAGCTCGCCCTCGGGGTAGCCGTCGATGTCGCCGCCGAAGCGGTAGCCCGCCAGCCACTCGGCGGTCTGCTGGTCGACGATGGCGTGGCGCTGGAGATGTTCGAGCGTGGGGGCGTCGAACTGGAAGTCCGTGAGGGCGTCGAGCAGGCGGCCTGTCCCGGCGACCACGCCGTAGCCCCTCCGCGCCGGCAGGCGGCGGGTGAAGACCTCGAAGACGCATGGCCGCGACCAGGTGCCGTCGCGGAGAGCACTGCTGAGCATGGTGAGCTCGTACTGGTCCGTGAGCAGGGCCGTCGTCACGCGGTCACTGTAGGGCCGCGCCCTACAGTGAGGGCATGTCAGTGGCGCCCGTGGAGCTCGAGCGGCCCGAGGCGGACGAGGACCTCCGGCTCGACCGGCCGTGGATCACGATCGTGTGGAACGACCCCGTCAACCTCATGAGCTATGTGACCTACGTCTTCCAGACGTACTTCGGGTACTCCAAGGAGCTGGCCACCGAGCTGATGCTCGACGTGCACCACAAGGGCAAGGCCGTCGTGTCGACGGGCTCGCGCGAGGAGATGGAGCGCGACGTCGAGGCGATGCATACCTACGGACTGTGGGCGACCCTGAAGCAGGACGACTGATGCCGACGCGCTTCCGCAAGGTCCGTGGCGGGGTCAACGCCACCATCGACGCCGACGAGGCACCGATCCTGCGTCATCTCGTGCTCGAGCTCGTGACGCTCATCGACAGCGACGACTCGGTCGGGGAAGACGCCGACCCGCTTGCGCGGGCGCTGGGAATCGGGACCGCGACCACGCTGCCCGACGACCCCGCTCTTGCCCGGCTGTTCCCAGACGCCTACGCCGACGATCCGCAGGCCGCCGGCGACTTCCGGCGGTACACCGAGGGCAGCCTGCGGGAGCGCAAGCGGGAGGACGCGCGCGTCGTTCTGGCGACGCTGGACCGTGCGGGCGCCAAGCAGCTGTGGTCTGAGGAGACGGCGCAGGCGTGGCTGCGCACCCTCACCGCGCTGCGGCTGACGCTGGGGGCGCGTCTCGAGATCACGGAGGAGATCGACGACGAGGAGTGGGAGAGCTGGCCGGAGGACGACGAGCGCAAGCCGCTGTACGCCGTCTACTCGTGGCTGGGCTGGGTGCAGGAGCTGCTGGTCCGCACGCTGTGGTGAGACGGCTGTGGTGAGACGGCTGCCCGTGGTGCTGCCCGGCCTGCCCTAGCCTCTGGCCGTGCTGCGAATCGCCCGTGCCACTGTCGACGCCATCGTGGCCCATGCCCGGCGCGACCACCCGGACGAGGCGTGCGGAATCGTCGCCGGCCCCGCTGGCAGCGACCGCCCCGAGCGGCTCGTGCCGATGCTCAACGCGGCCCGGTCACCGACGTTCTACGAGTTCGACTCCCTCGACCTGCTCCGGCTCTACCGCGACCTCGACGCGCGCGACGAGGAGCCGGTCGTGATCTACCACTCCCACACCTCGACCGAGGCGTACCCGTCCCGCACGGACATCTCCTACGCCGCCGAGCCCCAGGCTCACTACGTGCTGGTCTCGACACGCGAGTGCGGCAACGACGACGGGCCGGTCGAGCTGCGGTCGTATCGGATCGTGGACGGCGAGGTGACTGAGGAAGAGGTCGAGGTCGTCGAGACGTTGTGAGGCGAGACGAGCCACCACTACACGAGCTGGAGCCGAGCCGATGTCTGTCGCCGTGAGCATCCCGACGATCCTGCGCCCGCACACCGGCGGCGCCAAGACGGTCGAGGGCGAGGGGGCCACGCTCGCCGACCTCATCGACAACCTCGACGGCCGCTACTCCGGGATCAAGGAGCGGCTTGTCGATGACGGGGCGCTGCGGCGCTTCATCAATGTGTACGTGAACGACGAGGACGTCCGCTTCCTCGCCGGCCTCGAGACCGGCTTGACCGACGGGGACAGCGTCACGATCCTGCCGGCGGTGGCCGGCGGCGCACGCTAGACCGGCAGCCAGCGGCAGGCAGTCCGCCCATGCGATACGAGTCCCTGCTCGACTCGCTCGGCCACACCCCGCTGGTCGGGCTGCCCCGACTCTCGCCCTCACCAGAGGTGCGCCTGTGGGCCAAGCTGGAGGACCGCAACCCGACCGGTTCGGTCAAGGACCGTCCCGCCCTGGCCATGGTCGAGCGGGCCGAGCGGGAGGGTCGGCTGACGCCGGGCGCCACGATCCTCGAGCCGACGTCCGGCAACACCGGCATCGCCCTGGCCATGGCCGCCAAGCTCAAGGGCTACCGCCTGGTGTGCGTGATGCCGGAGAACACCTCGGCCGAGCGGGCGGCTCTGCTGCGTATCTGGGGCGCGGAGATCCTCTGGTCGCCCGCCGCCGGCGGCTCCAACGAGGCGGTCCGCGTGGCCAAGCAGGTGGCCGCCGACCATCCGGACTGGGTCATGCTCTACCAGTACGGCAACCCGGCTAACGCCCAGGCGCACTACGACGCCACGGGGCCCGAGCTGCTCGCCGACCTTCCGACCATCACCCACTTCGTGGCCGGGCTCGGGACGACCGGGACGCTCATGGGCGTCGGCCGCTACCTGCGCAAGCACGTGCCGGGCATCCAGATCGTGGCTGCCGAGCCCCGCTACGGCGAGCTCGTCTACGGCTTGCGCAACCTGGGCGAGGGCTTCGTACCGGAGCTGTACGACGAGTCGGTGCTCACGCGGCGCTTCTCAGTGGGCCCGCGAGATGCCGTCCGGCGCACGCGCGAGCTGCTCGAGCAGGAGGGCATCTTCGCCGGCATCTCGACGGGGGCGATCCTGCACGCGGCTCTCGGGGTGGCCCGGCAGGCGGTCGCTGCGGGGGAGTCGGCGGACATCGCCTTCGTCGTCTGCGACGGCGGCTGGAAGTACCTCTCCACCGGCGCCTACGAAGGCGACCTCGACGAGGCCGAGGAGGCACTCGACGGGCAGCTGTGGGCGTGACGCCTTCCTCCCCGCCGCGGCGGCCGGAGCGGCACCGGCAGGACATGTGACCAAACGAACGTCGCTGCCGTCGCTTCCCGAGCCAGCCGCGGCGCGCCCCCCGACCTAGGCTGGTGCGCCGTGGCTGACGCGCCGATCGGCATCTTCGACTCCGGGCTGGGCGGGCTCACGGTCGCCCGTGCCGTGCTCGACCAGCTGCCGCACGAGCCGATCCTCTACGTCGGTGACACGGCCCGCGGCCCCTACGGGCCGCGTCCTCTCGCGCAGGTGCGCGCCTTCGCCCTCGAGTGCCTCGACGGCCTGGTCGAGCAGGGCGTGAAGATGCTCGTCATCGCCTGCAACAGCGCGAGCGCCGCCATGCTCCGCGACGCCCGCGAACGCTACGACGTTCCGGTGATCGAGGTGATCCAGCCGGCGGTCAGGCGTGCCGTGGCGGCGACGCGCAACGGCCGTGTCGGCGTCATCGGCACCCGCGTGACCATCGAGTCCCGTGCCTATGAGGATGCCTTCGCCGCCGCCCCCCAGCTCGAGCTCGTCACGCAGGCCTGCCCCAAGTTCGTCGACTTCGTGGAGCGCGGGGTCACGATGTCGGACGAAGTGCTCGACGCTGCGCACGAGTACCTGGACCCCGTCGTCGCCGCCGGCGTCGACACGCTCGTCCTCGGCTGCACGCACTACCCGCTGCTCACCGGGGCCATCTCCTACGTCGTCGGCGAGCAGGTCACCCTGATCAGCAGCGCCGAGGAGACGGCCAAGGACGTCTACCGGACTCTCGCCGCCCACGGGATGGCGCGCTCCGAGGAGCTGCCTGCGCCCGTGCACCGGTTCACCTCGACGGGGGACCCCGCGGTGTTCGCCGAGCTGGGCCGGCGCTTCGTTCCCGAGATCGTGGCGGCCGAGCAGGCGGCGGTGGCGTCGTGAGGGTCACCGTCGTCGGCTGCTCCGGGTCCTTTCCGGGGCCGGGCAACCCGGCCTCCTGCTACCTCGTCCAGGCGGGCGACACGACCCTCGTGCTCGATCTCGGCAGCGGTGCGCTGGGGGAGCTGGCGCGTTACACCGACCTCGCCGCCGTCGACGCGGTGCTGCTCAGCCATCTGCATGCCGACCACTGCCTCGACCTGTGCGGCTACTACGTCTACCGCCGTTATCACCCCGAGGGAGCGCTGCCGACTGTCCCCGTCTGGGGGCCGGAGGGGACGGGCCCCCGCCTGGCCCGCGCCTACGACCTCGACGAGCAGGACGACATGAGCGGGGAGTTCGAGTTCCGCGAATGGGCGGACGGGTCAACGGTCACGATCGGGGACATCTCCGTGACGGTGGCCCGGGTCACCCACCCGGTGGCGTGCTTCGCGATGCGGCTCGAGCACGACGGCCTCGCCGTGGTCTACAGCGGCGACACCGGGCCTTGCGACGCACTCGTGGACCTCGCCCGCGGCGCTGACCTACTGCTCGCCGAGGCCGCCTTCCACGACGGTCGCGACGTCGTGCCCGACCTTCATCTCACGGGCAGCCAGGCGGGTGCGCACGCCGCAGCCGCTGGCGTGCGGCGACTGGTCCTCACCCATCTGCCGCCGTGGAACGACGCCGACGTCACCGTCGCCGAGGCTCGCACCACCTGGGACGGGCCCCTCGACGTAGCGCGCCCCGGCACGGTCTACGAGGTCGCTGCCTCGTAGGGTCGGCGGCATGACCGATCCCGCCCTTGCTCCGCATGCCGCTGGCGCCGCCGGCGCCGTCCGTCCCGCCGACGCTGGCGCCGGCCCGGCCCGCATCGATGGTCGCGGCGTCGACGACCTCCGTCCCGTCCGCATCACCCGTGGCTGGCTGGACCACGCCGAGGGCAGCGTCCTCGTCGAGTTCGGCGGCACCCGGGTGCTGTGCGCGGCAAGCGCGACCGAGGGCGTCCCGCGCTGGCGCAAGGGGTCCGGGCTGGGATGGGTCACGGCCGAGTACGCGATGCTGCCCCGCTCGACCAACACCCGCTCCGAGCGCGAGTCCGTGAAGGGCCGTATCGGCGGCCGCACCCACGAGATCTCGCGTCTCATCGGCCGGAGCCTGCGCGCCGTGGTCGACTACTCCGCTCTCGGCGAGAACACCATCGTCCTGGACTGCGACGTCCTGCAGGCCGACGGTGGCACCCGCACGGCGGCCATCACGGGGGCGTTTGTCGCCCTGGCCGACGCCGTCGCCTGGCTGCACGCTCGGGGTGGCCCGTCGCCACAGAAGGTGCTGCGGGGCAGCGTCTCGGCCGTCAGCGTCGGAGTCGTGGGCGGGGTCCCGATGCTCGACCTGTGCTACGAGGAGGACGTGCGCGCCGACACCGACATGAACGTCGTTGTCACGGGTGACGGCAGGTTTGTCGAGGTGCAGGGGACTGCGGAGCAGGAGCCCTTCGACCGGACGACGCTCGACACGCTGCTCGGGCTGGCCGAGCGAGGCTGCCAGCGTCTCGCGCAGCTGCAGCAGGAGGCCCTTGCTCAGCCGGTGCCGACCGAGTCGAGCACCTCGACGGCGGCGAGGGCCGGGCGATGACCGAGGTTGTCCTGGCCACCCGCAACGTCGGCAAGCTTGTCGAGCTGCAGCGCATCCTCACCGCGGCCCGCGACGAGATCGGGCAGGACGTTGAGCTGGTCGGCCTCGACCGCTGGCCCGATGCGCCGGACGTCAAGGAGACGGAGACGAGCTTCGCGGGCAACGCCGTTCTCAAGGCTGTCGCGGCCGCAGAGCTGAGCGGGCTGCCCGCGGTCGCTGACGACTCCGGGCTCTGCGTCGACGTCATGGGCGGGATGCCCGGCATCCTCTCGGCACGGTGGAGCGGTCGTCACGGTGACGATAAGGCCAACCTCGACTTGCTGCTCGCGCAGCTCTCGGAACTGCCCGATGACGCCCGCACCGGCAGCTTCGTCTGCGCGGCGGCAGTGGCGATGCCCGATGGCCGCACGGAGGTCGTCGAGGGAGTGCTTCGGGGAATCGTCGTGCGCGAGCCGCGGGGGTCCAACGGCTTCGGCTACGACCCGATCTTCCAGCCCGACGGTGAGCGCCGGACGACTGCAGAGCTCAGCGACGAGGAGAAGGACGCGATCTCGCACCGCGGCCGGGCGTTCCGAGCGCTCGTGCCCGTGCTTTCCCGATTGCTGTCTGTCTGACGCGAACCTTCTCGTCAAAGCGACGCCCCCGCTGCCACAAGGGTGCGGGGGCGTCGCTATGACGAGGCTGAGGTCAGGCGCGGACCTCGTCCTGACGGGTCTCCCCACGCACCGCGGCGTGCGCCGCGGGGATGGCGCCGAGCTTGCCGGCCTGGTAGTCCTCGAAGGCCTGCACGAGCTCGGCGCGGGTGTTCATCACGAAGGGGCCGTAGGCCGCGACGGGCTCGCGGATCGGCTGGCCGCCGAGGAGCAGCACCTCGAGCTGAGGGGAGCGGCTGTCCTGCACGGTGTCCGCGGCCAATTCGATGCTGTCCCCAGGTCCGAAGACTGCCAGCTGGCCCAGGCCGATCGGCCGACGCTCGGCACCGACGGTGCCCGCGCCTGACATGACGTAGGCGAGTGCGTTGAAGTCCGCGCGCCAGGGCAGCCGCAGTGTCGCCCCCGGCGTGACCGAGGCGTGGATCAGCGTGATCGGGGTGTAGGTGGCGCCCGGACCGGTGTGGCCGTCGAGCTCTCCTGCGATCACCCGCAACAGCGCGCCGCCGTCCTGGGAGGCCAGCAAGGAGACCTGGCCGCGGGAAATGTCCTGGTAGCGCGGCGGCGCCCACTTCTGCGCTCGGGGCAGGTTGACCCAGAGCTGGAAGCCGTGGAAGAGGCCGCCGCTCATCACGAGGTGCTCGGGCGGCGTCTCGATGTGCAGGATCCCAGCGCCGGCGGTCATCCACTGGGTGTCGCCGTCGGAGATGACACCGCCGCCGCCGTTGGAGTCCGAGTGCTGCATGATCCCGTCGATCATGTAGGTGACGGTCTCGAAGCCGCGGTGCGGATGCCAGGGGGTGCCCTTCGGCTCACCCGGGGCGTACTCCACCTCGCCCATCTGGTCCATGTGGATGAAGGGGTCGAGCGCGGCGAGGTCGACCCCGGCGAAGGCCCGTCGCACCGGGAATCCCTCGCCCTCGAAGCCCCGGGGAGCGGTCGTCACGGAGGCGACGCGGCGAGTCGCGGTGAGCGTGGAACTGGGCGCGGGGATGCGCGGGAGGGCGATGGTGTCGGCTGTTACGGCTGGCATGGGGGGCTCCTCTGCGGCGGTTGGTCCTGCCGTCGACAACATCCTTGCACTCGCAACTATTTCTGTCGAGGCCCGACTGCTGCCACAATGGGCAGCCGCAGGCGGCGAGAAGTGCACAGGAGCCGGACGAGAGCTCAGCCCGGGTCGGGCAGGTGTCAGCCGACAGTCGCCGGCGAGCGGGAGTGGCGTAATGGCAGCCGCGCCGGACTTAGGATCCGGTGCCCGAGAGGGCGTGTGGGTTCGACTCCCATCTCCCGCACCGCACATCGTGCTCGGTGGGCGCACGGCGACGAGCTAGGTGGCGTCCCACAGGCGGCGGTAGAAGGCGATGCGCTCGTCGTCTCGGTCCACGCCGTAGGCCTCGAGCAGCGGTTGCTCCCACTCCGGCCCGTAGTTCCACGTCGCGCTGGCGGTGGCCACGGCGAGATCGGCCCAACGATCCGCCACCCCCATCGAGCCGAGGTCCACCAGCCCGGCGAAGCGGCCATCCGCGCCGACGAGGGTGTTGGGCGAGCAGGGGTCCCCGTGACACACGACTCGAACGTCGATGCTCGGCAGCTCGCCGATGTCCGGTGCGGGCGCGAGGTCGGCGTCCGGCCGTTGGGCGTCCGGCCGCTGCTCCCGGCGGCGCAGCCGTTCGGTGACCGACCAGTCGAAGGGGCACCCCTCGACCGGGACGCTGTCGTGCAGCAGTCGCAGCCCCTCGCCGATCGCACGGACGGCGAGGGCTGGACGTGCCAGCCAATCGGGGTGGACGGCGCTCTGGCCGTCGAGGGCGGCGGTCACGAGGTAGGAGCCCGCGCCGGAGGCTTCCTCGCCGGCGGTGTCACCCGACGCCAGCACCCGGGGCACGGGCAGATGCGGCGCTGCGTCGTTCAGCCATCGCAGCCGCTCGGCCTCGCCGCAGAGCGGCAGCCCGGACGCGGGCGGCGCCCACTTCGCGAACGCGCGGCCGTCGCGGGACGTGACGTCGAACGTGAGGCCTCCTCGCTCGTTGCGCCAGACGCATCGCGCGTCGAAGGCGCCGAGCAGACCGTGCAGCACGTCGGCGAGCGGGCCCGGGGGCGGGACATCCGGCGCGGCGCCCCAGGTCAGCAGCGAGGAGGGCCGGGTCACCCCAGTCGATGCCCAGCTCGCGCCGCAGCTTCGCGACGTGTCCCGTCGCCTTGACGTTGTACATCGCCTTCTCGACGGTGCCGTCGGCCGCGACGACAATCGTGGAGCGGATCACGCCGACATAGGTCTTGCCGTAGTTCTTCTTCTCACCCCACGCCCCCCACTCCTCGAGCACCCGGTGCTCGGGGTCGGACAGCAGCGGGAAGGTCAGCCCGTCGCGCTCGGCAAACTTCTGCAGCCTTTCGGGCCCGTCGGGTGAGATGCCGATCACGTCGACACCGGCTGCCTGCAGAGAGGACAGCGAGTCACGGAAGTCGCACGCCTGCGTCGTGCAGCCCGGGGTCATCGCCGCGGGGTAGAAGTAGACGACGACGCGCCGTCCCGCAAAGTCCGACAGCGACACGGGTCGACCTGCTGCGTCGTTCAGCGTGAAGTCGGGAGCGTGCTCGCCCACCGCCAGTCTCGGCATGGTGTCCTCCTCGGTCAGGACGCGCCCGCTGGGGCGGCGCGTCAGCAGTCGCGACGACTCCGGTGGCGTCGGCGCCGGTCCGAGGGGTAATCATGACCGCATGACCTCCACGACCAGTGCCTCAGGTACACCGGCCGTCCGCACATCCCCGCCCCCGAGCGGGAGCCGCAGTCCTGCCGAGATCGAGCGCGAGATCCAGCTCACGCGAGACCGGCTCGCGGGCACCGTCGATGACATCGCGACCAGGGTCAAGCCCGCGAACGTCGCCGCGAAGGCCAAGGAGCGCGCCCGGGCGCAGGTCTTCACCCCGAGCGGGCAGCTGCGGACCGAGCGCGTCGGCATCGCCGGTGGCGCGGTGGCGTTTCTGCTGCTGCTCAAGCTGATCGGCAAGCGCCGCGAGAAGCGCAAGCAGCGCAAGCAGCGCCAGCGGCAGTCGTGACCGAGGGCCTGCCCATCCGGATGCTGCACGACCGCGTCCTCGTCAGCCACGACGCCGAGGCTGGCGAGCGGCGCTCGGGCGGCGGCATCGTCATCCCGGCGACCGCGCAGATGGGCAAGCGGCTGGCGTGGGCCCGAGTGGTGGCCGCAGGAGCGAATGTGCGCAGTGTCCAGGTCGGTGACCGCGTCCTGTACGACCCCGAGGAGCGGGCCGAGGTCGAGCTGCGCGGCACCGACTACGTCCTGCTGCGCGAGCGCGACATCCACGCCGTGGCGGCCGAGCGCATCACCGACAACCAGACCGGCCTGTACCTCTGAACGTCGTCCAGCGGCTGGGGGCCGGGCTGCAGCAACGCGCCGCCCGGCTCCAGGCCCCGCAGCTCGGCATCCCCGGCCCCCAGGGCGCCGACATGGCGCGGGCGTTTCCGCGCATCCGCCGCGACCCGCTGGGCTTCCTCGGCGACCTCGCGCGCGAGCACGGCCCGGTCGTGCACCTGCCCATCCCTGGCCGCCCCGTGCTGCTCGTCACCGGCGTGGACGACACGGCGCGCGTCCTGCAAGGCAATGCGCGCAACTACACCAAGGCGACCCTGCAGTACACGTCGCTGGCAGCCGTCACCGGCAACGGACTGCTCGTCAGCGACGGGGACCTCTGGCGACAGCGGCGGCGCTTCCTCCAGCCGGCTTTTCACCGCGCAACCTTGGAGAACGTCGCAGCTCACGCGGCCGCCGCCGCCGGCGACCTGGCCCGTGGCTGGCGCGCGCAGACTGTCGCATCAGCCCCCGCCCGCTCCGTGACCGTCGACATGGATGCCGCGATGATGCACGCCGCACTCGACGTCGTCGGGCGCAGTCTGCTGGGCGCCGACCTGCGCGGTGAGGCCCAGCGACTGATCGGGGCGGTCCTCGAGGCGCTCGACGTGGTCGTGGCCAGGGCCAGGCTGCCGCTGCCGATCCCGGAGGCGGTTCCCACCCCCGGCAACCGAAAGCTGCGCCGTTCGTTGCGCGTGATCGATGCCGCCGTCTCCTCGGTCATCGCCCGGCGTGCCGGTGGCCCGGCGCGAGAGGACCTCGTCGGACTGCTGCTCGGTGGCGACGGTGACAGCGACGGCGGGCTGGACCCCACGGCAGTGCGCGACGAGATCGTGACGATGATCGTCGCGGGCCACGAGACGGTCGCGAGTGCCCTCACCTGGACCTGGCAGCTGCTCGCGGAGCATCCCGGCGTCCAAGAGGACGTGGCGCACGAGGCCCGGTCGGTTCTCGGCGACCGCGCGGCTGTGTTGGAGGACTTCTCGCAGCTGCCCCTCACTCGTCAGGTGCTGGAGGAGGCACTGCGTCTCTACCCGCCGGCGTGGGTCATCTCCCGGCGTGCCCTCGACGCCGACACCCTGGGCGGTTACGACGTCCCCGCCGGCTCGATGGTGATCCTGAGCCCCTACCTCGTCCACCACGACACGGGCACATGGGAGGACGCGGAAGCCTTTGTTCCGCAACGCTTCTCGGACGCTCGCAGTGGTCAACCCGTCGACGCCCCGCGCGCTGCGTACCTTCCCTTTGGCGCCGGGCCGCGCCTGTGCATCGGGCGGGACTTCGCGCTCGTGGAAGCCACTCTCATCCTGGCCTCGCTGGCCCGCTCCTGGCGGGTCTCGCTGCCGCCGGAGGCTGACGGACCACGCGGCGCTGGACAGTCTCCACGCGTCGACGCGCTCGTCACACTTCGCCCCCACGGCGGGCTTCCGCTCCTGCTGTCTGAGCGAGGTGGCTGACGGGCCCACCATCCGCGGCTTAGAGTGCCCAGGGTCGCGGGGAGCGACCAGGGACAAGGGAGGGGCCGCACGTGCGGACCGGGTTGGGTGCAGGACGCCGGATCGCGTCGACCCTCACCGTCCTGCTCGTCGCCGTCGCGTCGCTGTCCGGGTGCTCGATCTTCCAGAAGTCCAGTGACGGCAGCGAGAGCGTGTCGGTCTTCGACGTCGCCAAGGGCAGCTGTGTGCTGCCGCAGACCGAGGTCGTCGAGCAGGTCAACTCGCTGAAGGTGGTGCCCTGCACGGCCCCGCACACCCAGGAGGTCTACGCGCAGGTCGCCTACTCCGACGCGCAGGGTGCGACCGCGAGCGCCTTCCCCGGCCCGGACGCGCTGCGCTCATTCGCCGAAGGTGCCTGCGCCCAGCGGTTCCAGTCCTACGTCGGGGTCGCCTACCAGGACTCGTCGCTGTTCTTCACCTACCTGCTGCCCTCAGCCCGCAGCTGGGAGCAGGGCCGCGACCGCACGGTGCTGTGCCTCGTGACGACGACTGGCCAGAAGCTCACGGCCTCGGTCAAGGGCTCCAAGCGATAGGAGCGTCATGGGCAAGCCAAACGCCACCACCACCGCAACGCTGTCGTGCAGCTTCGGGGCGGCGCCGGCCACGCTGAACGTCCTCCCCGTCGCACGGGTGATGGTAGGGGGGAAACCAGCGGCGACGATCATGGACAACCTCCCGATCGTCAATATCCCGCCGTTCGCGATGTGCACCAGCATGGCCAACCCGACCGTCGCTGCTGCCACCGCTGCCGCCCTCGGCGTGCTGACGCCGATGCCCTGTGTCCCCGTCGTGCCAGCGCCATGGGTGCCCGGCTCGCCCACGGTCCTCATCGGTGGCAAGCCGGCGCTGACCGTTGGCTGTCAAGCGATGTGCACGTGGGGCGGTGTCATCCAGGTCGTCTCGCCGAGTCAGGTGCAGACGCTCTCGCCCTGACCGGCCCCGTCTGAGCCCAAAAAGGACATTTGCCGTAATGGCGACCTTTCCTTCGATGGTTGGCGCCCGTTGACAAAATGTTGATTTTGCTTCGGTGAAACGCTTCCCGGCTCTCTCTGGACGGCGCTACTGTCCGAGCACGCCGCGGCATGGGGGTGCCGCCCACAATCGTGAAATGGAGGGGATGCCGGTGCCCACGTACACCGCACCGGGCGTCTACGTCGAGGAAGTTCCGTCCTCGCAGAAGGTGCTCTCGGCCGCGCCGACGGCTGTCGCCGCTTTTGTCGGATTCACCGAGCGCGCCCCGCAGGACGACCCCAACGACCCGGACGGCCTGGCCCCGCGGCTGGTGACGAGCTGGACCCAGTTCGAGCAGCTCTACGGCAGCTTCGCCAAGGGCTGCATGCTGCCGCTGTCTGTCTACGGCTACTTCCAGAACGGCGGTCAGCTCGCCTACATCGTTCGGGTGCCCAACACCGCGCCCGCCGGTGAGCCCGCCCGGCTCGCGCTGCCGGCTGCCGACCGTGCGCTCGGGCTGCCGCTGGCCATCGAGAGCCTCGAGCCCGACGCGGACCTGACGGTCGCAGTCGAGACCGAGGACGCCGGCGACGCGGCCGAGGACGGCCCCTCGCCGTTCACGATCTCGATCGTCGAGGCCGGTGAGGTCGTCGAGTCCTACCCCAACCTCACGCTCGACTCGGGCCCCCGCAACGCCGCCACGGTCATCAACGCCACCTCGACGCGCGTCAAGGTCGAGGTCAAGCTCGACGCCGACGTCGACCTCTCCCAGCAGCTGGACCTGCTCAAGCCGGGCGCCTACGCCCTCGAGAAGGCCGAGCCTGTCTCCGTGCCGGTCAACGGTCGCAAGTTCGCCGGGTCGGAGTCGGCCCGCTCCGGCATCAACGGCCTCGCGATCGCCGAGGACGTCACGATGGTCGTCGTCCCGGACCTCATCACCGCGGCCCGCCGCGAGGACGGCACGATCGACCTCGGGCTCTGGAAGGCGGTGCAGACGGCGCTCATCGCGCACTGCGAGCTCCAGGCCAACCGGATGGCCGTCCTCGACGCGCCTCCCGGGATGACGCCGCAGCAGATCAAGGAGTGGCGTTCCGACGTCGCGATGTACGACTCCGCGTTCGCGGCGATGTACTACCCCTGGATCAAGGTGGAGAACCCGATCGGTGTCAACGGCGACCGCGAGGTCTTCGTGCCGCCGTCGGGTCACATCGCCGGTGTCTGGGCCCGCACGGACGAGTCCCGCGGTGTCTGGAAGGCCCCGGCCAACGACACCATCCGCGGCTGCCTCGACATCGAGCGCGCGGTGACGCAGAACGAGCAGAGCCTGCTCAACCCGATCGGCATCAACTGCATCCGGCCCTTCGGGACCCGCGGCATCCGCATCTGGGGTGCGCGCACGCTGTCGTCGGACTCCGACTGGCGCTACATCAACGTGCGTCGCCTCTTCAACATGGTCGAGACCACGATCATGGATGGCACGCAGTGGGCCGTCTTCGAGCCCAACGACGTGACGCTGTGGGAGGGCGTGAGCCGCACGCTCACCGGCTTCCTGCGGGGGCTCTGGACCGCTGGTGCGCTTTTCGGTGCCTCGGCCGACCAGGCGTTCTACGTCAAGTGCGACGCCGAGACCAACCCGCCGGAGAGCATCGACGCCGGCAAGCTCGTCGTCGAGGTCGGCCTGGCGCCGGTCAAGCCTGCGGAGTTCGTCGTCTTCCGCATCGCTCAGCAGAAGCAGTCCGCGAGCTAGCG
>JBQCDV010000087.1:0-9198 GCA_051960855.1 Actinomycetales bacterium | reverse complement strand
CCGCCCGGCTGCGGCAAGACCCTCATCGCCAAGGCGGTCGCCAACTCGCTGGCCAAGAAGGTCGCCGAGGTCACCGGCAAGCCGCAGGGCAAGTCCTACTTCCTGAACATCAAGGGCCCCGAGCTGCTCAACAAGTACGTCGGGGAGACCGAGCGGCACATCCGCCTGATCTTCCAGCGGGCCCGGGAGAAGGCCAGCGAGGGCACCCCTGTCATCGTCTTCTTCGACGAGATGGACTCGCTGTTCCGCACCCGCGGCTCTGGCGTGAGTTCCGATGTCGAGAACACGATCGTGCCCCAGCTGCTCAGCGAGATCGACGGCGTGGAGGGGCTCGAGAACGTCATCGTCATCGGCGCCTCCAACCGCGAGGACATGATCGACCCCGCGATCCTGCGGCCCGGCCGGCTGGACGTGAAGATCAAGATCGAGCGGCCGGACGCGGAGTCGGCTCGCGACATCTTCTCGAAGTACCTGACCCCGCAGCTGCCACTGCACGCCGAGGACCTCGCCGAGCACGGCGGCTCGCGGGAGGAGACCGTCGCCGGGATGATCCAGCGGACGGTGGAGCGGATGTACTCCGAGATCGAGGAGAACCGTTTCCTCGAGGTCACCTACGCCAACGGGGACAAGGAGGTCCTCTACTTCAAGGACTTCAACTCCGGCGCGATGATCCAGAACATCGTCGACCGCGCCAAGAAGATGGCGATCAAGGACTTCCTCGACAACGGGCAGAAGGGGCTGCGAGTCAGTCACCTGCTCGCGGCCTGCGTTGACGAGTTCAAGGAGAACGAGGACCTGCCCAACACGACGAACCCCGACGACTGGGCGCGGATCTCGGGCAAGAAGGGCGAGCGGATCGTCTACATCCGCACGCTCATCCAGGGCAAACAGGGCACCGAGGCAGGCCGGTCGATCGACACCGTCGCCAACACCGGGCAGTACCTGTAGGAAGTTGTCACCTGCGCCGACTGGCGCGTGCGGCGAGCAGCCAGAGCACGCGCCAGCCGACCAGGAAGAGACCCAGCACCACCGTCGCCACGAGGACGAAGGACAGCGCCGTTCCCTCTCCGACGCTGCGGCGCAGCAGCATGCCCACGACCACGGCGGACAGCCACGCGGGAATGCCGACGGCGAGCGACGTGGGCCGCCTGCCGCGCCATGCCCAGGTGCCGAGCCAGGCGAGCCCGACGCCGACGAGGAACGGCCACGCCGTTGCGAGGACGCCGAGGAAACCCTCCGCCTCGTGGTGCGCCGAACGACCGAGGGCAGCGAAGAGCAGCACGAGAGCGGCGTCGATGACGAGGGCGATTCCTGCACGCACCGGCGCAGGATAGGCAGGTGCGGCCTGTCGGCGCGGCTCGCCCCCGACCGACGTAGTCTCGACGCCATGAGCGTCCACCGCGTGATGGGGATCGAGACGGAGTACGGCATCTCCGTGCCGGGCAACCCGCACGCCAACGCGATGCTGATCTCCTCCCAGGTCGTCAACGCCTACACCGCTGCCCTCGCGACCGGCTCCTCGCGCCGTCGTGCCCGGTGGGACTTCGAGGAGGAGAGCCCGCTGCGTGACGCGCGGGGCTTCGACCTGGCGCGCGGAGTGGCCGACCCGAGCCAGCTCACCGACGAGGACCTGGGGCTGGCCAACACGATCCTCACCAACGGGGGCCGGCTCTACGTCGACCATGCGCATCCCGAGTACTCGTCGCCGGAGGTCACCAGTCCACTGGATGCGGTGCTCTGGGACAAGGCCGGCGAGCTCGTCATGGCGGAGGCGGCTCGTCATGCCGCCGAGATCCCGGGCACCCAGCCGATCACGCTCTACAAGAACAACACCGACAACAAGGGCGCCTCCTACGGCACGCACGAGAACTACCTCATGCGCCGAGAGACCCCCTTCGCCGACATCGTGCGGCACCTGACGCCGTTCTTCGTCACGCGGCAGGTCGTCGCCGGTGCGGGCCGGGTCGGGCTGGGGCAGGAGGGCACCGGCAGCGGCTTCCAGATCAGCCAGCGCGCCGACTTCTTCGAGGTCGAGGTCGGTCTCGAGACGACTCTGAAGCGGCCCATCATCAACACCCGTGACGAGCCGCACGCGAGCGCTGAGAAGTACCGGCGGCTGCACGTCATCATCGGCGACGCCAACCTCTCGGAGATCTCCACCTACCTCAAGGTCGGCACCACCTCACTGGTGCTCGCGATGATCGAGGACGGCTGGCTCACCTCGGACTGGTCGGTCGAGGCCCCCGTCAAGACGCTGCACGCGGTGTCGCACGACACGTCGCTCACCCACCTGCTGCGGCTGAAGTCGGGGCGCACGCTCACAGCGGTGCAACTGCAGATGGAGTACCTCGAGCAGGCGCGCAAGTACGTGCAGGACCGCTACGGCAGCGACATCGACGAGCAGACGGCGGACGTGCTGCAGCGCTGGGAGTCCGTGCTGACCCGGCTGGAGACGGACGTCATGTCCCTGTCGACAGAGCTCGACTGGGTCGCCAAGCTCGCGTTGCTCGAGGGTTATCGTCGCCGTGACGGTTTGGAGTGGGACTCTCACCGGCTCGAGGCGATCGACTTGCAGTGGTCGGACGTCCGTCCGGACAAGGGTCTCTATCACCGGCTGGTCGAGCGGGGCCGGATGCAGCGACTCCTGAACGACGAAGCCGTGGCGCGCGCGGTGCACGAGCCTCCCGTCGACACCCGCGCGTATTTCCGAGGGCAGTGCCTGGCGCGCTACGGCGAGGCGGTGGCGGCTGCGTCGTGGGACTCGGTCATCTTCGACGTCCCGGGCCGCGAGTCCCTGCAGCGGGTCCCGACCCTCGAGCCGCTGCGTGGGACCAAGGAGCACGTGGGCGCGCTGCTCGACAGCTGCCCGACGGCCGCCGACCTGGTCAGGGCCATCACCGGCGGCTGAGCCCGCCCGATCCGACCGGCGCCATCGCGCGTCGGGAGGCCGCAGGAGTCCCCACAGCTATCGCGGTGCCCGGTGTGCGGAAACGACCGAACCAGTCAGACCGAACCAGTCAGACCGAACAGTCAGACGCTGAGAGCTGCGAGGCGTTCGACCCAGGCCAACCCAGTGGCGTGACTGAACGGCGCCCGCTCGGCCAGTACGGCGGCGTAGACCTCGTCCGCGCAGTGCCGCGCCATCTCGATGACCTCCTGCGGGTAGCCGAAGCGCACCTGGTGGTCGGCGAACTCGTCCTCGTCGTCGATGAACACCCGCCCCGACTGCTCGCGCACCACATCGAGGTCGAGGTCGACCATGCGGACGCTCCGCCCGCCGCCCGACTCGACCCACTGCGGCGGCGTGGTCATGTCCACGTAGACCGCCGTCGTCGCACCGCGCTCGTAGAACGACGCCAGATACGGCGCGCCGTCCGGGACGAGGGCAACCCACAGGTGCGTCGTTCGGAAATCGACCCCGGGGCGGGTGACGCGAGTGCCGCGGGGGAGCCCCAGCCACGAGCCGTGCTCGTCGCGGCCGAGGAGGACGGTGTCGAACTCGTAGTGCGGCCGGTTGCCCCACTTGCTGGTGACGATGCGGACCGGAGTGGAGACACCATCGGGATCGGGCACGCCAGCGACAGTACCGCTGGGTATTGTCAAGACCCGGCGACGTGAAGGAGCTCGGAATGGCGACCAAGGACACCGGTCCACAGCGGCAGACGCGGCGAGAGGACGAGGTGCAGGAGGACGCGCCTCAGGACACCTCCGACCTCGCCGACCGCAAGGAGCAGCTCGACGACGACATCGACTCGATTCTCGACGAGATCGACGACGTCCTCGAGGAGAACAGCGAGGAGTTCGTCCGGTCGTTCGTCCAGAAGGGTGGGCAGTGAGCAGCGGTCTCGACAGCGTCAGTGGTGACACCGGGGCAGCCAGGGGCGCCTCGGGCCGCTTGCCGGCGGCGTACCTCGCCACCGGGTCATCGTCGTTCACCGAGTTCCTCGGACGGCACGCGCCCGACCTGCTGCCCGGTCGCCGGACCGTGGCGGCCGGAGGACCGCTGGAGGCGCCCCACGGCACCACCATCGTGACCCTCACCTTCCCCGGCGGTGTCGTCATGGCCGGGGACCGTCGCGCCACCATGGGCAACCTCATCGCCAGCCGCGACATCGAGAAGGTCTTCCCCGCCGACGACTACTCCTGCGTCGGCATCGCCGGAGCCGCCGGTCTCGCCGTCGAGATCGTGCGGCTGCTGCAGGTGGAGCTCGAGCACTACGAGAAGATCGAAGGTGCCACGCTGTCGCTCGACGGCAAGGCCAACCGGCTCGCGCAGATGATCCGCGGCAACCTGGGGATGGCGATGCAGGGGCTCGCGACCGTCCCGCTGTTCGCCGGCTACGACCTTGAGGCCGAGACGGGCCGGATCTTCAGCTACGACGTCACCGGCGGCCGCTACGAGGAGCACGGCTTCCACTCGGTGGGGTCGGGGTCGGTCTTCGCCCGGGGCTCCCTCAAGAAGCTCTATCGCGACGACCTGTCCGCGCAGGATGCCGCGCTGGCCTGTGTCGAGGCGCTCTATGACGCGGCCGACGACGACTCCGCGACAGGCGGCCCCGACCTCACCCGCGGTATCTACCCCGTCATCGCCGTCGTCACGGCGGAGGGCTACCGCCGGGTGCCGGAGGACGCGCTGTCAGCACTCGTGCACGAGGTCGTCGACCGCCGGATGCAGCGGCCAGGCGGGCCACGCGCCGACCTGCGCTGACCCGAGCGGCCCGTCCCTCTGACCATCCCGCAGCCGACTCTGACGGCCAGCCAAACCTGACGCCCAGCCAACTTCGACGTCCAGCCAACTCTGACGGAGCACCTGTGACCACGCCGTTCTATGTCTCGCCCGAGCAGCTGATGAAGGACCGGGCGGACTTCGCGCGCAAGGGCATCGCCCGCGGCCGCAGCGTCGTCGTGCTGGTCTACGACCAGGGAATCCTCTTCGTCGCCGAGAACCCGTCCCGCGCCCTGCACAAGATCAGCGAGATCTACGACCGGATCGCCTTCGCGGCGGTCGGGCGCTACAACGAGTTCGAGAACCTCCGGATCGCCGGCGTCCGCTACGCCGACCTGCGCGGCTACTCGTACGACCGCCGGGACGTCAACGCCCGAGGGCTGGCGAACGCGTTCGCGCAGACGCTCGGCTCGGTGTTCAGCGGGCCGGGGGAGAAGCCCTTCGAGGTCGAGGTCGTCGTCGCCGAGGTCGGGGACACCCCTGAGGACGACCAGCTCTACCGGCTGACCTACGACGGCTCCGTGGGCGACGAGCACGGCTGGGTGGCCATGGGCGGTCAAGCCGAGCAGGTGGGCAGCGTGCTCGCCAGCGGGTGGCGCGAGGCGCTGCCGCTTGAGGAGGCGCTCCAGCTGGCGGTCCGGGCCCTCGCCTCGGACGGCAGCGGCGGCTCCCGCGACCTTCCGGCCGGCCAGCTGGAGGTGGCGGTGCTCGACCGTGCCCGTCCGCGGCGCACGTTCCGTCGCATCGTCGGCGACGTGCTGGTGACGCTGCTGTCCGGTGGCGCGGCCACGAGCGTCACCGACGAGCAGCCAGCGGCGGACCCGCGGGACGCCGAGCCGGGACACCCAGGCCTGCCGGAGGACACGCCTCCGAGCGGTCACGCTCCGGCCTGACGCCATGGCCGACCCGGGTGAGTCGCCACCTGGCGAGACCGAGACGCCGGCGGGTGCAGCTGACGACGGAGACGCCGACGGACGCCGATGGGGCTGGCGGGTGATGCTCGTCGGCGCGACCGTGCTGGTCCTCGGCGTCGTCCTCACCGGCTACCTGCTCAACCGCGCCGGCGACGCCGTCACGCTCGCCGACCGCCTGGAACCACCCTCCGGTGCGGTCCCCACCGCGCCGCAGCTGCGCCCGGGGGAGGTCCTGGCGCGGCTGCCCGCCGGCAGCGCCGTGCTGTCGACCGTCTCCGTGCAGCCTCATGGCCACTCGGTCGAAGCCCGCAGGCTCAGCGACGGCTCACTGTGGTGGTCCTTCCGCCGGCCCTCCGCGACCATCCTCGCTCTCGCTCGGACCGGTCCGACCAGCGCCGCGGTGGTGTGGGATGACGGCCGTCTCGAGGTGCTCGACAGCCTGACCGGCCGAGCCGTCTGGACACGGCAGCTGACGCTGTCGCGCACGGTGTCCTCCAGCGGCGACGTCATGCTCGGCGTGACGTCCGCACCGCTCGGCGGCGCCGCACCGCGGGCCCTCGTCGTCACCCTCGGCGACCTCACGCAGGCCTACGACGCCGAGCGTGGCACCCCCTTGTGGCAGCACGCGGGCACGTTCGAGTCCGCCTCCAGCACGGTGGTCGTGCTCGCGACACGCACCCCTTCACCTACGTCCACTCCGTCACCGGATTCCACCCCGTCATCCGAGCCCACGCCGCCGTCCTCGCCGAGCGCCGCGGGACCAGGCACGCCGACCGCCCCGGACAGCGCCTCGCCCGCCCCTGACGAACTCCAACTGCTTGCACTCGACGCGGTGTCCGGACGGGCGCTCGGCGTGCTCTCTGGCCGCTGGAGCCAGGCCCTCACCGTCCCCTCGGTGCCGGAAGCCGTGATGGCGGGCGACGACGTCACCCTCGGAGTTGCCGTCGCGGGAGGCGCTGCGCACCTGTTCGCCTTTCCGCCGCTGGCCGTCGCGGCGACGTCACCGCCGGCATCGAGCGGAGGGCCCTCGGGAGCGCCGACGGGGGAGTCGAGCACGCCTCCTGCTGCTTCGTCTTCTCCTCCTCCTGCGACGAGCACCGCCCCGACGGCTGGTGCGAGCGGGGCGGGGACGACGGGTGCGCCGAACGCGGGCTCGCCGGGGCCTACCGGCAGCCCCGGCGCCCCCGAGGAAACGGCGGGGACGCCGAGGGACAACGGCGTTCTGGCCGGGACGTCGCCGTGGTGGGAGAAGAGCTTCAGCGTTGGCAGCGACACCTCGCTCGCGGCTGCGGTGGCGGTCCCGCTGGCCGACCTTGCCGTATCGCCCGACCCGGCGGTCGTCGTGCTGCACGGCTCGACGCTGTCGGCCTACACCGTCCGCGAGGGGATGACCGTGGCCATCGTGCCGACGAAGGTGGCTGTGTCTGGAGATCTCGTGGACGTGTCGGTGGTGCGAGACCGGCTCGTCATCAGCACGACGGGGGAGGTCCTCGTGGTCGGGCTGGACATCCGCGCCCCTGTGTGACGCCCGCCGCGGCGGCATGACGGGGGAGGCGGCGGGAACTCTGCCCTCATGCCACGCGCCGACGATGACCTCCCCAGCACCCTGCAACGCAGCCCCAAGAAGGCGCAGGAGACGTGGCAGGCGACCCACGACTCCGCCGTCGAGTCCTACGGCGAGGGCGAACGCGCGCACCGCACTGCCTTCGCCTCGCTCAAACACAGCTTCGAGAAGGTGGGAGACCACTGGGAGCCCAAACAGCACAAGGGCCCGTCGGACCCACAGGCGGCGCGCAGCACCTCAGAGGACTCGCAACGGCCACGCGAGACCGCCCAGGGTGTCGACGCGAACGCGAACAAGGCGCATCTCCTCGACATCGCAAGGCGGCTGAACGTCTCGGGGCGCTCACGGATGACCAAGGACGAGCTCGTGACTGCCATCGAGAAGGCCAACGCGCGGGAGACCCGACGCGCCCGCGAGAGCTGACACCGGCGCGGCGGTGACGACGACGCCGTACGGTGGTGCAATGGATCGCCGGATCTTCGGGCTGGAGAACGAGTACGGCGTCACGTGCACCTTCCGGGGGCAGCGCAGGCTCTCCCCAGACGAGGTGGCGCGGTACCTCTTCCGCCGGGTGGTGTCCTGGGGGCGCAGCAGCAACGTCTTCCTGCGCAACGGCGCGCGGCTCTACCTCGACGTCGGCTCGCATCCGGAGTACGCGACACCGGAATGCGACGACGTCGCGAGCGTCGTCGTGCACGACAAGGCCGGTGAGCGCATTCTCGAGGGGCTGCTGGTCGATGCCGAGCGGCGGCTGCGCGAGGAGGGCATCGCCGGGGACGTCTATCTCTTCAAGAACAACACCGACTCCGCGGGCAACTCCTACGGCTGCCACGAGAACTACCTGGTCGGCCGCCACGGCGAGTTCGCGCACCTGGCGGAGGTGCTCATCCCGTTTCTGGTGACCCGGCAGATCATCTGCGGGGCCGGGAAGGTGCTGCAAACGCCCCGCGGCGCGGTCTACTGCGTCAGCCAGCGCGCGGAGCACATCTGGGAAGGGGTCTCCTCCGCGACCACCCGATCGCGGCCCATCATCAACACCCGGGACGAGCCGCACGCCGACGCTGAGCGTTTCCGGCGGCTGCACGTCATCGTCGGCGACTCCAACATGAGCGAGACGACGACGATGCTGAAGATCGGCAGCACCGACCTGGTGCTGCGGATGCTGGAGGCCGGCGTCGTCCTGCGCGACCTCACGCTGGAAAACCCGATCCGCTCGATCCGGGAGGTCTCTCACGACCTCACCGGCCGCCGCCTGCTGCGTCTGGCGAACGGGCGGGAGGTCAGCGCTCTCGACATCCAGGGCGAGTTCCTGGAGAAGGCCCGCGACTTCGCGGCACGTCGGGGGCTGGACGAGGGCCAGGTCAAGCGGGTGCTGGACCTCTGGGAGCGCACGCTGCACGCGGTGCGTACCCAGGAGCTCGACGGGGTGGGGCGCGAGATCGACTGGGTCATCAAGCTGCAGCTGATCGAGCGCTACCGGGCTAAGCACAACCTGTCGCTGGCCTCCCCGCGCGTCGCTCAGCTCGACCTCGCCTACCACGACATCTCTCGCCGCCGAGGGCTCTACTACCTCCTCGAGCGCAGCGGCAAGGTCGAGCGCGTCGCTCGCGACCTGCAGATCTTCGAAGCCAAGTCCGTCCCTCCGCAGACGACGCGTGCCAAGCTGCGCGGCGAGTTCATCAAGCGGGCGCAGGAGAAGCGCCGCGACTTCACCGTCGACTGGGTGCATCTCAAGCTCAACGACCAGGCGCAGCGCACTGTGCTCTGCAAGGACCCGTTCCGCTCCGTCGACGATCGGGTCGAGAAGCTGATCGCGTCGATGTAACGCTTGTCCAGGTCACAAGCAACCATCGGCGACAAGCGAGCGTCTTGGTAGGCGTGGACACCAAAACACGCGAGGAGTTCCGCGACTACGTCGCGGGCCGCTCCGCCGCGTTGTTGCGAACCGCCTACCTGCTGACCGGCAACCACAGCGACGCCGAGGACCTGCTGCA
>JBQCDV010000086.1:0-10407 GCA_051960855.1 Actinomycetales bacterium | reverse complement strand
GCGCGGCCGACTCCCGCAGCGTCTCGGCGTAGTCGCCCAGCGCCTGTGGCACGAGCCGGAGGTGGTCGACGACCCGCTGCCACTGCTCCGGCGTCTCGTGCGGCAGGTTGTCGAAGACCTCGCGCACCTGGTGGACCGGGGTCGCGAGCGGAGCCAACAGGGCTCGGTTGAAGCCGGACTCGTCGAGCGCGATCTCGCTCGTGAGGCGTTCGCGAAGCGCGGCATGCAGGACGGCGTCGGCATCCGCCGGCCCGCCAGCACCACCCTGACCGCCAGCACCACCCTGGCCACCCGGCAGCCGTTCCAGCTCTCGCAACGCCCGCACGCGCGCCTCGTGCCGACGCTGGAAGTCCGCCGGAGCCAGGGCGGGCATCACGAGGTAAGGCGATTCTCCGAGAGCCTGGGCGGCCTCCACGTCGACGGGCGCGAGGTCGGCGAGCAGGCGGTCGGCGACGCGGGCGGCGTTCGGGAAGCCTGGAGTGTCACCGGCTGAACTGCCACCGGCTGAACTGCCATCGGCGGGACTGCCATCGGCGGGACCGGCGCCGGCGCGCTCACTCATGCTGTCGCTCCCGGCAGCTCGCGGACCACGGGAAGGACCTGGGTGCCGAGCAGTTCGACGCCGTGGTCGTCGGTCCGGCCGTGCGGGGTGCCGAACTCGACCCGGCTGGCACCGGCGGCGAAGAGCGTGGCGGCGTGCTCAGCCACCTCGTTGGGCGTCCCCGCGAAGGCGAAGCGCTGCAGCAGCTCGTCCGGCACCAGGGCACCGGCCGCCTCGTGGTCGCCGCGCTGGAGGGCCGCGCGCAGCGGCAGCAGGACCTCGTCGGGAACGTCGACGGTGGTGTCCAGCTGGGCGACGACGTCGAGGTACATGGCGACTTCGGCGCGCGCGCGTCTGCGGGCGAGACGGCCGTCCTCGTCGACGACAGTGACCGCTCCCGCGACCACGCCGACCGATCCGGCGTCCCTGCCAGCGGCGGCACAGGCGTCGTCGAGCAGCCGCCGCGCGACGCGCACCATGTCCGGGTTGGCGCAGCCGCCCAGCTTGATCTCGTCGGCGAGCTCCCCCGCCAGCCCTAGTCCCATCGGTCCCCACGTGCCAAGCAGTACGTCGACGGTGTCGCGGCGCCGGGGATAGAGAAGGCGCATGCCCGGCGCGACCTGGAAGACCTCCCCGTCGTAGCCGCCTTCGTCGCCGCGCAGCAGCGCGCGCACCACCTCGACGGCTTCGCGCAGCCGTCGCAGCGGACGATCCGCCGTCACGCCGACCCGGTCGAGCCACGCGCCCCGCGCGAGCCCCACATACGCGCGACCGTCAGACGCTAGATCCAGGGCGGCCGCCTGACCGGCGATTTCCCACGGATGCAGCAGGAACGGGTTGAGGCACGCCGCCCCCAGCCGCACTCTGGTCGTCACGCGTGCCATCTCGAGCAGCGGAAACAGCGACGGCTGGAAGCCGAGGTCGTGAAACACCGACACGCCGTCGAAGCCGAGCTCCTCGGCCATGACCGCCAGCCGGGCGTAGTCCGCAGCGGACTTGTCGGTCTGGAATCCCAGCGTGACGGCAGTCACAACAGCTCCCCGAACGTCGGAGTGGGTGGTTGCGCGCGGCGGCGAGCGGCGCGGGACGTGACGGGCGCCGGTCATGGGATCGGCGGGGTGACGGCCAGCAGGTAGCGGGCTTCGCGTCGGCTCTCGTTGCAGAAGCGGTGCGGCAGCCGGGAGTCGAAGGTGAGGCTCTCGTCTGCCGTCAGGACATGCCGCTCACCGTCGATCTCGGCGACCACGCGGCCCTTGAGCACGACGATGCACTCGGTGGACGCGTGGCCGCGGGCGGCGGATGCACTCACGCTGCCCGGAGGCATCGTCGCCGCCAGGACCTCGAGGTCGCCGCGTCCCGGCGTGAGCCGCTCGTAGGAGATCTCGCCGAGCGGTGCCGTCAGGCGCATGCGTTCGCCGGGCCGGGAATGGTGGACGAGCGGAGCGGTCGGCTCGGTGAAGAGGGCCGCGACGTCGGCCTCGAACACCGTCGCGAGCTTGCGCAGCGTGGCGAGGCTGGGCTCGGTGAGACCGTTTTCCAGCTGGCTGAGCAGCGCCGGCGACACCTCCGCCTGCCGCGCGAGCTCGCGCAGCGTCAGGTCATGGCTCAGGCGCAGCTCACGCAGCCGCTCTCCCAGCATGTCCGCCTCCCGCCACGTCTCGTCCGGCACCTGTCGCACCTGTCGCACGACAATAACCACGACGAACGCCGTTCGTCGACAGTGAACGCACGTGTAGCGTGCCGCTCACACGGACCGGAGGGATCGCCATGACTGCTGACGCTGCTCTCACCTTGATCTCGGGATGCACGGTGGTCGACGTCATCGCCGGGGGCACGATCCCGGGCGCGGCCGTACTGGTGCGCGACGAGCGGATCGAGGCTGTCGGACCGGAGGCGGAGCTGCGGCTGCACCTGCAGACGGCGAGCACCGACGGCGACGGCGTTCAGGAAGTCGACCTGGGCGGCGCGTGGCTGATGCCCGGGCTTTTCAACCTGCATACGCACTTCTCGCTCTCGCTGCCCGGTCCCGGAGGCGACGAGGTGCAACGGCTGTCCGCTCACGAGCTTGCGCTGTACGTCGCCGACGGCGCTCGGCGGACCCTGCACAGCGGCGTGACAACAGTGCGGTGCGTAGCCGAGAAGGACCACGTGGACTTTGCGCTGCGCCGCGCGATTGCTGCGGGAAGGGTGGAGGGGCCTCGGATTTTCACCGCCGGACGTGCTCTCGTCTGCACGGGCGGCCACGGACACGAGGGCAGCGACACGCTCGAATGCGACGGAGCCGACGGCTTCCGGCGTGGAGTGCGGGCGCAGATCCGGGAGGGTGCCGACCTCATCAAGGTCATGATTTCCGGCGGCATTGCGGGCGAGCACGAGCAGATCGACACCCCACAGCTGACCGAGGCGGAGATCGCGGCGGTGATGGAGACGGCGCACGTCTGGGGCCGCAAGGTCACTGCTCACGCCGGTCCTGCGCCCATCATCGAGACGGCGGTGCGGCTCGGCCTGGACTGCGTCGAGCACGGCTACCAGCTGACCCCGGACGTCGCGAAGCTGATGGCCGACCGGGGCGTCGCCCTCGTCCCGACGCTCATCGTGACGCGCTGTGGTGAGTTCTTCGACAGCCTCGGCGTGCCCGCGTGGATGCAGCGACGGTCGCTGGATGCCGGGCCGCGTCACGTGGAGAGCTACCAGCTGGCGCTCGCTGCTGGTGTCGAGGTCCTGCTGGGCAGCGACATGCCGCCGTTCTGGTCGACAGGTGGCACCAACGCGACGGTGCGGGAGCTCGAGCACATGGCGGAGTTCGGACTGTCGGCGCCCGACGCGCTGAGGGCGGCGACTATCGGGGCGGCCAGGTGGCTGGGCGCCGAGTCCGGGCTGGGCAGCGTCGAAGCGGGCAAGTACGCCGACCTGATCGCGCTCGATGCGGACCCGACGCAGGACGTCTCGGCACTGCGGACGCTGCGCTGGGTGATGAAGGGTGGAGCGGTCGTCCGCGATGACCGGCCTCGTACCCACCCCCGCAGTTGAAGTTGGAAATCAACGCCTCCCGACTCCACGCGGTCTTGGCACTCTCCGCCTCCGACTGCTGAAACACGTCGCTCTCTCCTGGGTGCGAGTCGCGTGTCGACCGACGGCCCGCGTTGGATGCCGATGGACGTGTGGCGTTCTGGTGACCACTACGTCCTCGCTCTCGACCTCCCGGGCATCGACCCCGGCTCAGTCGATGTAAGCGTTGATGGCAACACGCTGTCCGTCCGGGCCGAGCGAAGGCAAGCAGCAGACGCAGCTGACGTCGAGCTGATCTGGCTGCATGCGGGGACGCCGACGTGCCCTAGAACGGCAACGGCGCGTCCGGGTCCACTGGCGAATCGACTCCTGCGGCTCGGCACCGGCGCCGGTCGCGTTCGTCCGGACGTGGCTCACAGCCGGTCCGGCGCAAGTGCTCGAGCTGGTAGCGCGGATGCTGTCGCCACCGTTGCTGCGGGTCCACGTAGGTCGGCGGCTGGAACTCCGGCCGTCCGTTGCGCGGGTTGAGCCGCGCCTCCCATCCGAGGTCATGAACGAGGGCGTGGTGCAGCGGGCACAGCAGGCATCCGTTGTCGGCGCACGTGGGGCCGCCATGCTCGACGTGGACCATGTGGTGCACGTGGCAGAGCGCGGGCACACCCTCGCACCCCGGGAAGGCGCAGCGTCGGTCGCGGGCGGCAATGGCCCGCCGCAGGTGCCGCGGCCAGGTCCGCTGCGATCCGCTGACCGCGAGGAGCTTGCCCTCGCCGTCGAAGAGCACGGTCGTGATGACCGCGTCGCAGAGGACCGTTGCCACCGCAGTCGGCGGCGCGACGACGCCGTCTGGGTAGGTCGCGACAGGCACGGGACGGTCGAGGTCCGCGGGGGTTGCGTGCAGGGTCAGATGCGGCGGTGCCGCGTCCTGCGTCGGCAGGAGCTGAGCGTCAAGGCCCATGCGTGCCAGCTCGAACAGGGCGTCCGCCTGCGACTGTGCACGCGACCTGCGCAGCAATGGCTCCCCGGACTCGTCGTGGCCCCGCTCGCCCCATCCGCTGGCCGCGCAGTCGTCGGCGTGGAACCGGCCGCCGAACACCGGCTCCGTCTGGCCGCCGGAGCTAGGGGCGGGCGCTTCCGCAGCGAGCTGCTCGTGCCCCTCCGCAGCGGCCTGCTCGTGCCCCTCCTGCTTCGACTCGTCCAGACCGCACGTGCAGATCAGCGGCCACTCCACGCGCCAGGGGCAACGGCATGACTTCGCGAACGGCGCTGCTGCCTCGCCGCCGTTGTCGTCGGACCCCTCGGCGTCTGGCTCCTCCGCCGGGCACCCCTCGACGTGGTCGATCCACACTCGGGCGCCTGCGCGTTGCGCGGCAGTGAGCGCTTCGGGCGGCAGGTCCCGAGAGCGGTGCGCGGCCAGCGCATCGAGAGCGGTCTGCAGCGCTTCGGCCATGGCGACCGGGAGTCGGCCGGTCACGCGCCCCGTCTCGGTGTTGACGACCAGGTATCTCTCGCGCCATGCCTTCGCTGCCGCATCTGCCAGTCGCTCGGCTTCGGCCTCGTCGTCGACGTCGGGCTCGGTGGTCAACGCCTCCTGCAGAGCCTGGAGAGCGCGGCTCAGTTGCATGGCGTCGAGCTGGCAGGCGAGACGCAAGGCCGTCTCCTCGGCCTCGGCGTAGACCTCGGCGCTTACCGACGGCATCGCTGCGACCGTGCTCAGCGTCGAGCTCAGCAGCGTGGCCGCACGTGGGCTGAACGCTCCGGCCGCCAGCGCCGCGGTCACGGCTGGCACGGCGAGCACGGCGGACGAGGCGCTCTGCTCCCGCGACGCCTCGGAACGCGTGAGGCGACCGGCCCGTTGCAGCCACCCGTTGACCGAACGCTCCCCCACCTGCGATGGCAGGTCGCGAGCCGCTACCTCCGCAACGACCGCCGCCGTCACGGCAGCGGAGGCAGCCGTCAGGCTGGCCAACTCACGGTAGAGACCGACCAGCGACGCGTCGGCGAGGTCGACGATGGCCTGGCGCGCACCAGGCAGCGGGGCATGCAGGCCACGGCTACCCGAGCCGCTCGCCGTGTCGGAGGTCTCCCCCTCAGCCGTGCGGTCGGCACCCGTAAGAAGTGAGGACAGCTCTTCGCGAGCGCCGGCGACGACGCGGACGACGGGATGGGTCCGGTCGAGATGCTCACCACTGGCCCACCTCGCCCCGCCGCCGTCGCGCGACGGCCGGTGCACGCCTGGCACGGCCCACTCCTGCTCGTCGCCCCGTCCTGTCATACCAAGCACGCTAGACAAGCCGTCTGACAGAGTTAGGACGTGATTGCACCGATGCGGGCTTAGTTTCTCATTTTTCTTCTATTCGACCGCTTCTCGGGTCGTGGGCGTCCTCGCCGCGCGGCTTGGCGGCGACGCAAGGGAACGCGGGCCGTTCGGAGATGATGCCGAGGGCCGCCGCTGCGTCGTTCGGGAATGCCGAAGGGGACCGCCGCAGCGGCCCCCTTCGCTCGTCGAGCTATCAGCGCTTGAGGTTGACCAGGTCCTGCAGGATCTCGTCGGACGTGGTGATGACGCGGGAGTTCGCCTGGAAACCGCGCTCGGCGACGATGAGGTTGGTGAACTCGGCCGCGAGGTCGACGTTGCTCATCTCTAGCGCACCGCTCGAGAGCTGCCCGCGGCCGGCGCTGCCCGGGGCTCCCAGCTGCGCTACCCCGGAGTTGACGGTGTTGCGGTAGAGCGAGCCGCCGACCTTTTCGAGGCCGGGCGGGTTATTGAACGACGCCAGCGCAACCTGGGCGAGCGGCTGCTTGAGGCCATTGCTGAAGACACCGATGAGCTGGCCGTCAGGCGAGATCGTGAAGGACTGCAGCGATCCGGCTTCCGCGCCGTCCTGGTAGGACGCGGCGACGGTGGAGGGGCCACCGAACTCATTGACGGCGGACAGGTCAATGACAGCCTTGTCGGCCGCCACGGCGGGAGTGGCGTTGGGATCGCCGGCTGCGCCGAGCCAGTCGAAAGTGATGTTGTTCGCAGCACCTCCTTGGCCATCCGTGAAGGTGATCGCCTTGCCTGTGACAAGCACCTTGGGCGGGGTGACCGAAGCGTCTGTGACATCGACTGTCCACGTGGCCCCCGCGGGGTCTGCGGTCGGGTGAAACGTCACGTTGAGTGCATGAGCAACACCAGACTTGTCGAAGATCTGGATCGAGGTCGTGATGTCCTTGTCCGTCGATGACGGGTCGAGGTTGCCACCGATGGTGATGTTGCTGGTGGCTACGGGCGCCTTGGCAGTGCCGACTGGCAAGACGATGTCGCCGATCGGCTTCGTCTGGTCCACCTTGCCGTTGGCATCCGCGGTCCACCCCTGCACGACCAGCCCATTGGGGTTGACCAGCTTGCCGCCAGCATCAAAGGAGAAGGCGCCGGCACGGGTGTACATCGACTGGGTGCCGTCATTGACGACAAAGAACCCGTCACCCTGGATCATCATGTCCGTGGCACGACCGGTGGTCTGCGCAGCACCCTGGCTGAAGTTGGTGTTGACCGCCGCGACGCGGACACCGAGGCCGAGCTGAGCGGGGTTGCTGCCACCGTTCTGGCCCTGGGCCGGGCCCACGGGTGCCGCTGCGGCCTTGAGCATCTGAGACATCGTGTCCTCGAACACCGTGTTGCTGGACTTGAAGCCAGCGGTGTTGACGTTCGCGATGTTGTTACCGGTGACATCCATCATCGTCTGGTGCGACCGCAGACCGCTGATGCCGGAGAAGAGTGAGCGAAGCACGAACAGCTCCTAGTGGGCGTCGGTGGTGCCGGATGGCTTTGCGGCGGTCCCGATTTGGGTCACCGCACCGATCGGCACTTCCGTGCCACCGATCAGGAGGACGGCACCAGCGGTGCCGAAACGTGCTCCCGTGACGACTCCGGTGGCGTCCGTGCCATCGGTCCCCGTGTACGTCACGGTCTGGCCAACCGTTGCGGCGGCCTGCAGGTAGGTCTGCGACTGCAGCAGCGCGGCCTGCGTCGTCGCCATATCGGTGAGCTTCTCGAGCTGTGTGAACGTCGCGGTCTGCGCCATGAACGCCTGCGTATCCATGGGCTTGCTCGGGTCCTGGTAGCGCAGCTGCGCGACCAGCAGCTTGAGAAACGTGTCTTTGTCGGCCAACTGATCGGTCGGCTTGCTGACTTCTTGAGTCTTCCCAACATCGGCGATGTTGCCGACGGGGACGCTGGGGATCGAGCCGATGGGAGTGGTCATGATGCCTCTCAGACCCGAACGTCGATAGCGGTGGTTCCGGACGTTGTCGTCGTGCTGACGCTTAGTGGGCGGGCGTGGTTGGAGTCCTGGTGATCGGCACCGCGGGCGGCCCGGTCAGGCGACTCGTGTTGGCGGCCCCACCCGTGCCCGCGGCCCTCTGTCAGGCCGCCCTGGCCCTGCGGCCCGGACCCCTGCCAAGGGTTCTGCTGCGACAGCTCGGTGCTGACGTCAACGCTCGCCTCACGTGTCCCGGATGACAGCTCCTGACGGAGGTCCGGCAGAGCAGCCCGCAGCACGTCACGAGTGGCCTCGCTCGCGCCAGCCAGGTGCACTCGCAAGACATCGCCGTGCAGCTCGACCCTGATTTGCACTGCTCCGAGCTCGGCGGGGTGCAGCTGCACGGTGATGCGGTGGACCCCGTCGCCCTGCTGGCGAAGGGGTGCCAGGGCGGACACGAGCTGGGTGACCGCCGCCGGGACGGCATTCGCATAGGGAGCGAGCGGCGCGGCCGGTGATGCGCTCACCGCTGCGTTGGCTCCCGCGACGCCGGTTCCAGCCGCCGGGGGCAGAGCCGCTGTGGTGGGCACGCCTCCTGTGTTCGTCGTTGGCGAGGTCGGGGCGTCCGCCCTTGTCACTCCCGCTCCCGCGAGATCCGAGCCTCCCAGGGTCTCGGACTGTGCGGAGAGCGGGCCAGCGGTCGCACGTGCGAGGTCGGCGCTGGCAGCCGCTGCCGGGTGGGGGTCGTGATGCTGGGACGTTGCCGCCGACACAGCGGAACCAGGGGCTGCGGCCCCAGCCGCACCCGTCGATCCGGCAGTCGCTCCGGGGTCGCCCGCGGCTGCGCCGGTGACGGGTGCCGCTGCCTTGGCAGGGCCGCCGCCACCAACGGCACGGTGGTTCCCTGCACCGGTCACGGCGCCAGCGACGGCACTGTTCGATGCCACGACCCCGCCTGTCACTGCACCAACGGCCGCGGCTGGTCCTGCAGCACCGGACGTGGGCGCGACAACGGCTGCTGCAACCGTGAGACCGGACGCCGCACTCGCAGCTTGACCGCTGCCTGCTGCTGCGTCGGTGTCGGTCTCTGCGTCATCCGCGGGGACACCGGTGTCCACGCCTACGCCGGCATCCGTGCCCAAGCCCGTGCCGGAGCCCTTGGTCGTTGCTGCACGCCCGGCAGCGGCAGCCGCCGAGACGGCAGCACCGCGTGCCGCTCCCACGCCTGTGGCAGTCGTGGCCTGTGCGGCATGCACGTCTGAGCTGACGGCTGCGCCGACCGACGTCGAGACCGGAGAGCCTGACGTGGCAGCGGCTGTGGGGCTTGTTGCGACAGCCGCCGGGGCTGGCACGGCGCTGGCGACAAGGCTCCGAACGGCGCTCGCGGGCAGCGGGCTGGACGAGCCCGACGTCGCGACGTCCGACGGCGCGGACTCCGAAATGGCGGCCTCCGACGTGCCGGGCTCGGACGCGACGGACTCCGAGGGGGCGGACTCCGACGTGGCTACCTCGGATGTGGCCGAGCCCGAGATGGAGCCAACCGAGATGGCGTCAGCAGTGCCGGCATCGGCCGGACGAGAGGAAGCAGGGTCCTCGGCGCCGGTTGCGCTCCCAGCCGTCGCCGCGTCGCCAGGAGCGGCGTCTCTCGACTCCGCCGCAGCGCGGGGAGAACGACGGTGCTCAGCCACGGCTGCGGCGTTCGTCGATGGGTCGTCGTGACGGCGAGCGTCGGAGAGAGCACGACCGAACGCCTCGCCTCGTGAGGCGGAGTGTTCCGCGCCGCGACGGTCCGTGCCAGGCCGGGCAGGAGACACGAGGTCAGCGGGGCCGGGCAGGGTCAGGGGGATGGGGGCAGTCATGCGGACTGTCCTTTCATCGCGGCGAGCACGGAGGAGACGTAGTTCTGCGTCTCCGGGAAGGGCGGGATGCCGCTGTAGCGCGTGACCGCGGCGGCTCCGGCGTTGTAGGCGGCGAGGGCAAGCGGCAGGGAGCCAAAGCCCTGGAGGTTGCGCTGCAGCAACCGGGCCGCGCCGTCGACCGCCTGTGCGGGGTCACGAGGATCGACGCCGAGCGAGGCTGCGGTCGTCGGCATGAGCTGCATGAGCCCGACGGCACCTGCCGGCGAGACCGCGTCGGGACGCATGCCGGACTCGACGCGGGCGACGGCACTCAGCAGGCCCGGAGGCAGCGAGTAGCGGGATTCGGCAGCTGTGAAGAGCGCGCCGTAGCCGCCAGAACCGTTGCCAACAGTGACATCCGGCACGATCCGACGGATCGCCACTGGCTCACCGGGCAGCGGCGCGATGCGCACCGAGGCACCGGGGTGGGGCGCTTCGAGCATCTGGCCGTTGCCGACGTAGATGCCGATGTGGTCCACCGGGCTGCCGAAGGCGACGAGGTCACCAGGACGGGCCTGGGCCAGCGACGGCACCGCAACCCCGGCCTGCGCCTGGTCCTTCGCGACGCGCGGCAGCGGAATCCCGAGGTCGCCATAGGTCCGCTGCACGAGCCCGGAGCAGTCGAGCCCCGTCGCCGGATCGGTGCCGCCCCAGACATAGGGGATGCCGAGGTAGCGCTTCGCGTCGGCCACGACCTGGTCGCCGGTCACACCGA
>JBQCDV010000085.1:0-2919 GCA_051960855.1 Actinomycetales bacterium | reverse complement strand
CCGAGTACCAGCGCCTACCGCGGCGACCCTCGCTTCCACGAGCTCAGCCACGGTGAGTCCTTCCTCGCCCTGCTCGACTCACGCTTCGACAGCCCCGGCTTCTACTGCCTCGACGAGCCCGAAGCCGCGCTGTCGTTCTCCTCCACGCTCGCGCTGGTCGGGGTGCTGGCCGACCTCACCCGCCGCGGAGCCCAAGTGCTGTGCGCCACCCACTCCCCCGTCCTCGCGGCACTGCCGGGGGCCACGATCCTCGAAGTCGGCGAGTGGGGCCTGCGACCCCGCGCGTGGGAGGACCTCGAGCTGGTCGACCACTGGCGGCGCTACCTCGCCGAGCCTCGTCGCTACCTCCGCCACGTACTCGAGGAGTAGCCGGAGCACTCCCAGGGGCGCCCGCACGCGACTCGCGATACATCTAGCCTTACTCTCGTCGCGCTATATCGTGTATCTCACCAGACGCGATATAGCGCGTTGTCCCGCGAGGAGGCCTCATGCCCACCTGGACGCTCGACTCCCCCCAGACCATCGACCTGAGCAGCCCGGAGGTACGGCTCGACGTCGTCAAGGTCCGGCTCGTGGGGGGCCACATCGACCTAGTCAGCAGCGACGACGGGAGCGCCACCCTCGAGGTCCTCGAGATCACCGGGCCCGCCCTGCAGGTGAGCCTCGACAACGGCGAGCTCGTGGTCCGCCACGAGAAGGTGGGGTGGACCAGCCTCTTCGACAAGGCGCTGTCCTTCGGCTCCCAGACCCGCGCCCGGCTCGGGCTCTCCGTGCCGGCGACCGCTCGTGTGGAGCTGGCCTCCGTCTCGGCGGATGCGCTCGTGGCAGGCATCGCGGCGCCGGTGTCGGTCCGCAGCGTCTCCGGCGACCTGGTCCTCGACGAGCTGAGCGACGGCGTGAGCGCCCAGACCGTCTCCGGGGACCTGGAGGCCCGGTCGGTGGAGGGCGAGATCTCGATGGAGACGGTGAGCGGAGATCTCACGATCGCCGACGGCAGCGGCAGGGTGCGACTGGTCTCGGTGTCCGGGGACCTCACCGCCGACCTCGTCGACACCGCGCAGCTCGCGGTCCGCGCGCAGACCGTCAGCGGCGACGTCGTCGTGCGACTCCCGCACGGCGCCTCTGCCCACGTGGACGTAAAGACGACCTCCGGTGACATCACCTCGGAGCTGCGCAGCGGCCACACCGAGAAGTCCCCCGGCAGCCGTCGCTACTCCGCGAGCATCGGCGCCGGCGACGGAAGCGGGCGGGTCGAGGTCCGCACCGTCTCCGGCGACGTCACGCTGCTGCAGCGCAACGGCGAGCCCACCACACCGGCTGGCACGGCCACTGGCACGGCCGCTGGCACTGCGACTCCGGCCGGCACCGAGGCCACCTCGTGGTGAGGTCGACGTTCGCACACGGGCGGCTGCGGCTGTACCTGCTGCGGCTGCTCGACGAGTCCCCGCGCCACGGCTACGACCTCATGCGCGCGCTGGAGGAGCGCTTCCTCGGCACGTACGTCCCGTCCGCCGGCACGATCTACCCGCGGCTGTCCCGACTGGAGGACGAGGGCCTCGTCACCCACACCGACTCCGAGGGCCGCAAGGTCTACGCCATCACCGAGGCAGGGCGGCGCGAACTGCAGTCCCGCGCCGGCGACCTGGAGGACCTCGAGGCCGAGATCGGGCGGCTGGTGGGCTCGGTGCGGGAGGTGGCCTCCGAGATCACCAACGACGTGCACAGCTCACTGACCGACCTGCGCCGCGAGCTCAAGGAGCAGGCCGGAGCCGCGAAGCGGGAGCAGCGCCGCCTTAAGCGCGAGGGCAAGTCCCGGAACGCCGATGACGTGGCGTGGGCGGCAGCAACCCGCACCCCCGCGGCGGCGAGCGAGCTTGACGCCGCGCTGGACGGCTTCCTGTCGGCCGCGCGTGAGCTCCTGGCAGCCGTCGCACCCACCTCAGCCGCGAACGACGCCGTTCCTGCCGTCCGTCGCGTCCTCGACCGCGCCCTCGACGAACTCGCCCGTGCGGTCACGCCACGCGGCGACCACTGACGGCTGACTGACCTATCTCGACTCCCCTCCTTCGAAAGGGACCGGCCATGACCCGCTATCCCCGCCGTGACACGGCGCAGACCTCCACGACGCGCGACGGGCGCGACCCGCAGCGGCGGCGACAGAGCTCGCTGTTCGAGCGGGTGCGTCAGCCAGGCCCCCTGGCCTGACCGCCGCACAGTCGCGCCCTCGCGCCGTCAGGACCCGTCACACCGTGAGGACCACCTTGCCGAAGGCCGCACCGGAGGCCAGTCGCTCGAAGGCGTCCCGGGCCTCCGACAGAGTGAAGGTGGAGTCGATCTCGGGGCGCGTGCCGGACAGGTCGAGCAGCCGGAGCAGGCGCAGCAGCTCGTCCCGCGTGCCCATCGTGGACCCGACCACGCGCAGGCCGAGGAAGAAGACCCGGTTGAGGTCGGCGCTCGGGCCAGCACCGCTGGTAGCGCCCGAGACGACGACGGTGCCGCCGGGGCGCAGCGACTTCAGCGAGTGCGACCAGGTGGCCTCCCCCACAGTCTCGAGGACGGCGTCCACCCGCTCGGGCAGCCGGGCACCCGTCGGGAACGCCTCGTGGGCGCCGAGCTCGAGCGCCCGCTGCCGCTTTGTCTCATCGCGGCTGGTGGCCCACACGCGGAAGCCGGCCAGCCGAGCCAGGGAGATCGCCGCCGTCGCGACCCCGCCTCCCGCGCCCTGGATCAGCACGGTGTCACCGGGCTGCAGCCCGCTCTGGGTGAACAGCATCCGGTAGGCCGTCAGCCAGGCCGTCGGAAGGCAGGCCGCTTCCTCGAAGCTCAGACTGGCCGGCTTCGCGACGACGTTCCCGGCCGGCACCACGACCTGCTCGGCGAGCGTCCCCTGGAAGCGCTCGGAGAGCAGGCTGCGCTGCG
>JBQCDV010000084.1:0-59211 GCA_051960855.1 Actinomycetales bacterium | reverse complement strand
GGCGTCACGGTGCCCGCCCTCCACCCACCGGGCGAGGTCGTCGGGGCGGGCCCGCGGGGGGGGCGGGCCCGCCCCCCCCCGGACCCACCCCCCCCCCCGGGGGGGCCGCCCGCGCCCGACAACACCGGGCCCCCCCCGCCCCGGCGCCCCTGGCCAGGGCCGCCGGGCCCCCGGAGGCGGGGCCCCCGGCCGGCGAGCAGGCCCGACAGGCCCTCGCGCAGGAGGACGGCGTCCTCGGCGATCACGACCCGCATGGCACCTCGGCGACGACCGTCGTCGGTCCGCCTGTCGGGCTGGTCACCGTGAGGCGGCCGTCGAGCGCGGCGAGCCTGGCTGCGAGTCCGGTCAGGCCGCTGTCGGGGCGGGCAGCGGCGCCGCCGCGGCCGTCGTCACCGACGAGCACCCTCAGCACCTGGTCCCGGCTGGACGAGGGGCCGCAGCTGACCTCGACCCGGGCCCGGCTGGCGCCGCTGTGCTTGGCGACGTTGGCCAACGCTTCGGCGACGACGTAGTAGGCGGCGCTCTCCACACGCTCCGGCAGCCGGCTGGGCAGCGACACCTCGAGGTCGACGGGCACAGGGGAGGCGGCCGCGAGGCTGCTCAGCGCGGGGTCGAGCCCACGCTCGGACAGGATCGCGGGCGCGATGCCCCGTGCCAGGGCGCGCACCTCCACCAGTGCGGCCTTCGCCTGCTCGTGGGCGTCGCGCACGAGCGCAGCGCTGCTCCGCACGACCGGGTCCTCGGAGTCGTCCGGCAGCGCCTCCTTGGCCCGCCCGAGCTGCATCGCGAGGGCAGTGAGGCGGACCTGCGCCCCATCGTGCAGGTCGCGCTCGATTCGCCGGCGCTCTGCAGCTGCGGCTTGGACGGCCCGGTCGCGGCTGCTCTCGAGCTCCCGCACCCGCTCGGTCATCGACGTCGCGCCCAGCAGGCTTCGCACGAGCGCTGCCTCCACAGCGGCCCAGCCGCGCACGACGTGCGGAGCGGCCAGCAGAGCGGCGACCCCGAGCACGAAGGCGACCACGACTCGGGCCCACAGCGGCACGCCGGGGATGTCGATGAAGTTGACGTCGGGAGCCGGTGTCAGCCAGATCACCAGCGGCGCGGCGATGCCCGCCAGGGCCAGCGACCAGATCGTGACCGCCAGAGTGAAGCCGATGACGCCGCTCGGCAGGAGCAGCAGGCCGTAGAGGAGGCCACGCCACCCTGCGGCGTCGGTGAGGAGCGTGCGGAGCAAGGCGCGGCCGCGCTCGCCCCCTCGCACGCTTGGGGGCGGGGTTACCTCGACGCCGAGCAGAGCACGCGCCCGGGCGCGCTCGACGCTGCCGAAAACCCGGCCGCCGAGCACCGTGACAGCCAGCAGGGCCACGCCGACCAGCGCCAGGGGCACCAAGCCGAATGACAGCGACACGGCGGTAACGAAGAAGGCAAACGACACCGTGCCGACTGGCAGGCTCAGCAGCAGGTGCAGGGTGCGTAGCCAGGTGCGTGGGTCGGCCAGCGGCGCAAGCAGGCGGATGCTGCGCCTAGGTGCGCTGCTCCCGGGCTCATCGGCGGCGGGAATGGGGGCGGTGAAGGACGTGGTCACTGACATACCTCCACCCTGGTCGTCCGGACCCCTGCTGCCCATGGCGTCCGCCGGTGTCCCCACGGTAGGGCTGGCCCTACCCCCGTCACGACCACTTCGGTAGGGAGCGCAGACGGGGGGCTGTGGATTGAGGGATTCCGTCCGCGACGTCTGATCGCTAACCTCCCACCCGGTTTGGTCCTTCCTGCGGCTGTTGTCGCCGGGACGCGAAGCCTTACGGGGAGAGCAGAATGAGTGGACTGGCACGTCGAGGAGCAGGTGCGCCTGCTCGTGCGGCAGCGGGGCCTGGACCCGGCGACACAGCAGGAGCAGCTGCGCGAGCTCATCGACGAGGTCGTGCGTGACTAGGACCGGCGCACGCTGTCGGCGCCGCTCCCGCCGCTCGGGGACCTCGACGTCGCGGCCCGCGCCGCCTTCGACGCGGTCGCAGGTCTGGGGCCTCTGCAAGAGCTGCTCGATGACCCGGAGGTCGAGGAGGTCTGGCTCAATGCACCCGACCAGTTCTTCGCGGCCCGTCGGGGCCGGAGCGAGCTGACCACGGTGATCCTGACCGAGTCCCAGGTGCGTAATCTCGTCGAGCGCGTGCTGGCCTGGTCGGGGCGCAGGCTCGACCTCAGCTCTGCCTTCGTGGACGCCGGCCTCCCCGACGGCTCACGGCTGCACGTCGTCATTCCCGATCTGACCGCGTAGGGGCTCGACGGAAGTTGCGCATCCGATTCTTCACGTCTCTCGTGGTGGTCCTGATGCGAGGAGCGGGTCGCCCGTCGTTTGTGGTCGTGTGGCAAGCCCGAAGTGATTAGCGTCTGCGAGCCCGGCCGGGTCAACCCGTTTCTGAGCTCGCTTCCGCGTACGCTTCCGAAGCGTGGTGGGGGCGACCGACCCAAGCGGTCACAACGGGGGCGTGGGGCACTTCGCGGTTGCGCCGGTGCGTGCGAACACCGGCGACGACGCACACCGCCGGTTTTTCGAGCAGGTTGCCGGTCGCCAACTGTTTGCTCGCGACACGACCGCGCCCGGCCTGGAGCTGGTGTTCCTCGAGCGAGGGCAGGCCGACGCGGTGCGCCCGCGGTGCAAGACCGGCGAGCTGCAGTGCCCCGTCGAGGACTGCCCAGCGCCGAGGTTCACCACCAGCGGCGGAACTCGCAGAGATCACTTCAGGCACCTGCCCAACACCAGCGTTGTCCACGAGGCCGAGACGCTGGCGCACCTGACAGCCAAGAACCTCATTGGTCGCTGGGCCCGCAGCGCCAACCCCGCGCTGACGGTGGAGGTGGACCAGGTCGTGCTGCCTAACGGACGCAAGCCCGACGTCCTCATCACCGGCGTCACCGGACACAAGGTGGCCGTCGAGGTGCAGTACTCGCCGCTGACCGTGGAGGAGTGGCGAGCTCGGCATGCCGGCTATGTGCGCCTTGGCATTACGGACGTGTGGCTTTGGGGGCATGTCCCCCGGTACTGCAAGCAGGCCCCTAAGCTCTACGCCTCCGGGCCGGCCGACGTGACCCTGGTGGCGGTGACGCGTGCCGCGGCCGCAGCTGGCCTCCCGTTGCTGTGGATCAACCCCTTCGAGGAGCTCATCGGCACCGGCCTCCTCTCCTGGCAGGAGACCCAGCTGCTGGCGGACGACGACAGCGCATCCGAAGTGCGCACGGCCACGCTGCAGGTCGAGAGCCTCGAGAGTTGCCGCCTGGAACGCGAGGGGGTACTCACCCCCGCCCTGTATGGACAACTCGCACGGCATGCGGGGGAGGCTGCTCGCGCCGCACGCCGTGCCCGCCAGGAGGAGGAACGCCGGAGGCAGCGCGAGGCCCGCCGCCAGCGATGGATCGACGAGCAGCAGCGTCGTCAGCACGAGGCGTGGCGGATTCGCCGCGAGCAGTTGCTCGGCGCCGGTCAAAAGCCTCCGGCTGTTGCAAGTGCAGGAAGCGCGAAGCAATTCGACTTTCGGGCTCACCCTGAACACTGGAAGACGGAGCTCCTCCACGGCTTCGACGACCGCCTGGGGTTAGTGATCGCTTTTGACGATCTAGTGGCGGAGGTGGCTGCGAAGTTTAGACGGCCCGTCGCCTTCGTGGCTGAGGCCGTCTCGGCATTTCTGTTCGTCGCCCGAAAGCACGGCTACGTCTGGTTCAACAACCACGGGCTCAGCATCGGCTCGGGGATCCTCGTGCTAGGAAGCCTGCGGCACCGGCCACCCCCAGACGTCGTCGCAGCCTGCCAGCGCGAGGGTGCGGTCAGGCTGTCCTTGACCAATGGCGTCGAAGTTCAGGGAGCCAACGGGCCGCTGTGGCGCATCGAGGGGGGGCGGTGGGTGCCTGCGGTCCGACCGGGCAGCGGCCCCCGGCCCGCGGTGGACCTCCCGGGCAATGACCCTGGGTCGCCGCCGTCGGCGGCCGAGAGACTCCAACCTGCCAAGCCTTGATGCCGCGGCGGATGACTAGCGGGGGGACGGACTCGGCAGAGCCCAGCAGAAGTCCTCGTCGCGAAATCACAGACGGCGTTGTTGCCGGCCCAGAATGCAAAGAGGCCGAAGTTGCGCCTCTGCCTGCGTAGGACGGTCCTGCGTTCCATTCCGGAGGTCTGGCTCGCGCGGCCCGGTGTTCTCACTAGTAGCAGGTTCCTCGGCCCGCTGCGTCCGACTGGCGTGCCCTTGCGGTGTTGCCAGCCAAGGTCGGCGGAGGCATGCAGCCACATCTGCCCGTGGCCTTCTATGCCGGCGCGATTGCCCATGTCTGTGAGGTCAGCACCGTGCAGTCGTCCCTGCCCGACAAACAAACTACGGAGCCAACCCATGGACCTGTCCCCTGCCCTCCTCACCCTCGCGGCGGAGACGGCTGCACGCTTTCCCCTGCCGCCCTTCGCTGCAGCCCACGTCGCCGCTGTGACGGCCGAGATTCTGAAGTCGCGCACGTCCTCGACCGACGGCGTAGGTCGCGGGGAGCAGCCCTTGGCCGCCTAGCCTGGTAGCGACCCGGGCCGGCCTCGTCCAGACTGTTGGACGGGGCCGGCTTCGTCCTATGGGGCTTGAGAAGCGCTGGAGACCGCGCGACACGCCGCGATGAGCACCGGCGGCTCCTGAACCCGCGCGCTCAGGCTCCTGTACTTGGCCTGGGCAATCTGCAGCGTCCGTCGTCACTTTGGGCCCCTCGCGAGAGGTGACATCGTGTCAGGACACATCGCTCGTCGCAGGTGGCGACGGGACAGTAACGGCCATGCTCATCCCGCCGGAAGCTAGCCGGGGGCCGGACCGAACAGTGCGGACCGTCCGTAGGCGCCGGCAACTCAAGGAGTTGTGCCCGGAGTGGCGCGTCGACGACGTCCAGGCGGCTGACGCCCCCGCCTTCGATCTGTTGCGGTAAGGGCACCAAGGCCTTGCTGGCTAACCGAGTTCCGGGGCGGAGAAGGGTTGCTCTGCGAGCCGTCGCCAGGGCGACGGGCGGCCCGCAGCCGGACGACACCGGTTCCCGCCGCCCACCCAAGACACAATCGAGGACCGGCGAGGACGCGACGCAAGGGGGCGGGAAGCAGGTCCGCTTCCCGCCCCCTGCGCGATCGCTGCTGGGACTAACTCGGGTTGCCGTGCGCACGCACCTTGTGGAGACGCAGGCCGCCGTGCTTCACGAGCTTGCCGCAGAGTTCGCACGCGTCTCGTTCGTCGCGGTGCGTCCCCAGGTGGCGGCCGAGGTGAGCCGGGAGCGCGAACGTCCGCTCGCACTGCGGACACGGGTAGCCCTGCGTGATCCCGTGCTCCCTGTACAGGTGGTTCCGCAGCGGGACCTCGACGTAGTACACCCGGTCGCAGCCCTTCTCGTAGCACCGGTACTCCTTGGCGGTCTCACCTCGGGCTGCCTTCGCCGCGGCTACCACTCCGTGGGCCCACCGGCGGTGGGCCGCGAGTGCAGCCCAGTTCCTCAGCTCCTTGTCGCAGTCCGGGCAGGTGACGCTGCCGCCGAGGTCGGGTGCCGGTAGCTGGTAGTCGTCAGCGACGACGATGGGGTTGTCAGGGTTGTGGTGGGTGTGGATGCGGATCCGCCGTGGGTCCAGCCCACGTGAGCCGAAGCCGCCGGCCTGCGCGCCGCGGCCCCGGATGGACGGAAGGACCTCGATCTTCGAGAACACCGTCGCCAGCCATGCGCTCCTCTGGCCCTGGGTCGCTGCTCGCCACACCTCCGCGGGGTCGTGGCCGACGAACGGGTGCAGGGAGTCGGGCACGACCTGCAGGGCCACGAGCTGCGCCCTCGTCTCGGCGACCTGCCTCTCTGTCTCCTCGACGGCGTCGATCGCGAGGATGCGCGCGCGCCCGGACTTGGTGCGAGACGCCATTTCGAGGTCTGGCAGCTGCTCCTGGAGCACGTTCAGCTGCTTGAGCAGCGTGGCCGCCAGCGTGTCCCGGTCGTCGAGGGCCTGAGCGACGAGCTTCGCATGCTGCCTGGCGAAGTCCGGCGCGCTGAGGAGCTCGAGGAAAACGGCCGTGACCCACTCCTCGACTGCCACCTGCGTCACCGTGTTGCCGGCGCAGCGGCCGCGGTTGCTGCACGAGACCCGGCACGTGTAGCTGCTCTTCGCGTGAGGCGAGCCGGACCCGTACATCCGTGCACCGCAGCCCCCCGCGGCCTTGGCGCCGTCAGCCCCGCGCGGACCGGCGCCGCACCTGATGAGCCCCGCGAGCAATGGAGCGTGCGCTGAACGTGACTTGATCCACGTGGCCCGCTGCCCCGTCAGCCTCTGGAGCTGCAGCCACTCCTGGAGCGACATGAGCGGCTCGTGGACAACGTGGGGATTCCCGGCGTCGTCGACGGCCGGTCGCAGGGAGCGCTCGATGACGTGACCGGTCGCCTTGTCGTAGTCGCTCTCGGGGATGCCGCCGAAGAGGACCGGGCTGCGGAGCAGGTTCCGGATGTGCTGGTAGCGGAACTCCTTGCCCTCGCGGTTGCGCAGCCCCTCCTCGTTGGCCCTGCGGACGGCCGCGATGGTGCTCATCCGTTCGACGCAGATCCAGTCCACGATGAGTCGCAGCGTCGCTGCCTCGGTCGCTCTGAGCCGCAGGCGCTTCGTCCCCTGGGGGGTGCGGTTGTAGACGCGCTCGCCGTTGGCGGCCAGGTCCGCGTCGACCTCAAAGCCGAAGGGGGGCGGCCCCCCGAGCCATGCGCCCTTGGACTTGCGCGTCGCTCGGTCGTTCCTGACGCGCTGGGAGGTGCTCGCGCTCTCGCCCTGCGACTGCACCGCGAGGAAGAGCGCGAACTGCATGCGCATGGGGTCGCGTAGGTCGAAGACGCCTTCGACGACCGAGATGAGGAGAACGTTGTGGTCAGCGAGGTGCTCGAGGTACTCCGAGACCTCGGACACGCGCCGTCCGAGGCGGTCCATCTTGTAGACGACCACGGCGTGGTAGCGCCCCGAGGTCGCCATCTCGATGACCTCGGCGATCTTCTTCCGGTTGGCCGTCTTCTGCCAGCCGGACACGACCTGCTGGAGCCGGTCGCCGCCCTGCGCGATGGGCCGGGGGTCGTGGACGAAGCTGCCCTTGCTGATGAGGGCGTTGATGCTGCGCTCCTGCACCTCGAAGGAGCAGTTGTCCTCACCGGGCTTGTCGCTCTTGCGTAGGAGCGAGAGCACCCGCTGGGGCAGGACCCCGGTCGAGGCCAGAGCAGCGGCATCGCCGTCGAAGTGCGTGACATCGTGCATCTGCATGAGTTGAAGAGCCGTGTTGCTGCGGGTCACTGGTGAACTCCTGAACGTCGGGATGTTGACGCTCAGGCACCGTGCGCGCCTGCTATCGCTACGCAATCACCTTCGCGGTCGGCGAGAAGGCGCCCTCCGGATGCTCACGTGCGCGAGCGCTCCTCGCCCCTTCCGCCACTACCCGGCTGCGGCCCCGGACAGGGGAGCCGGTGCGGATCTCGGTCCCACACTGACGGCGTCGCGCGACTGCCGGCTGGCGTCGTCGAGAATTCAGCTCTTGGCCGCCACGACGCCGTGCAGCCCAGTCACGACCGGCGACCCGAACTGGGCGCCCGACTTGACCGGGCCGCCCGCCGGGGACGAGTGGGGCTGGTAGCTCCACCTGCGACAGCGACGCCCGTACCGCCCAGCGCGTGGTTGCCATCAGCCATGCTGTGCGCATGCCGGTCACCACACAGCAGCTGCTCGAGCTCGTCGACGACGCGCACGCGCTGCGCGACTTGCAGGCGTATTTCGGGCCCGGGCTGCCGGCCGGCGAGGTACCGCTGTTCACCGGAGGGCGGTTCGAGGCAGTCGGGGGCGGCGGAGACCACCCGCGGACTGAGAACGTCATCAGCGCCGAAGATCTGATCGCCGCAGCTGCTCAGCGTCCGCGTCCCCGCCGACGTAGGCGCTCGACGACGGTGGTCATAAGGGCCGCGACGTCTACCGTAGCCCCCGCGTCGGCGACAGCCAGAGCGGCTACCGCGCCCGCTCGTCGCACCGCCCGGCGCTTCACTCGTCCCCGTCGTCGGGACAGACCTGGCCACGGCTTACCGCTGCCGCGAGCAGTCGCCGCCCCGCGCGTCGTTAGTCGTCGTAATCGGTGGCGAAGTCGGACTCGTAGAGTTCTAGCGGCGGCCTCTTGCTGGCGAGGATCGCGTCGCGAACTGCCCGGACCTTGAGGTCGAGGATCTTCATAGAGGCGCCGAGCTTGCTTACAGCCTCGATCCGGTGGAAGTCAGACCCGAACTGCTCGGCGAACCTGGCCAGGCCCTGAAGCTTCACCAGCGAGTCTTCTAGGTGGTGACCGTGTGGATCGACGATCGATGGGCGCACGACACGGTCGATCTCGTGGAAGAAGATGAAGTCCGGGTGCATCGAGCGCCAGTTGCCGACCTCGTCGCGGTAGGCGACCCCGAGCGAGTCGACTGCCTGCCGGGGCGGGTTGCGATACCACCCCACCAAGTCCGGGCGTGAGAGCTCCTTGATGACGACGTCACGCTCCCAGGCGTTGAGCGACCCGATCGGGAACATCCCGTCATCGTCCGACATCAAGTGACCGGCAACCATTGGCGCCCGCGCTTGCTGTCCGCCGGGCAGAACCTCGACGTAGTCTTCGATGCGGGATCGCGGCCGCTTCAGTTCCCCCTGCTGAGGCTCCGTCGCGAGTGCCCGGATGTCCTCGTAGTCCTGCTGCCGTTCGTCCGGGAGGCCCTTGATCGCCACCCGGTAGTCGGCAAACCATCTCCTGGCGAGTTCGTCGGCCTCCCGGTCGATCTGGGAGCGGACCTCGGGCACGATGGCTAGCGCTGACGTGGTGACGTAGGCGTCTCGGAGACTGTCGTCGTCGTCATCAGCCGTCAGATGGTTGACGTAGGACTGGGCGACGTCGGCGCCGAACGCCTTCTTCGCGTCGGCGAAACCGACTTGGATGGCCCGGTCGTCAGCGCGCTCGACGAAATCCTGGTATGTGAGCTGGTTCTTGCCGACGCGGCCGGCGATGGCCTGGCCGCGCACCGCCCAGATCTCCGAGACGGCCCTCTTCAACAGGTCCGGGTGTCGCACGCGCGCGGCGTCGAGGACGCGGTGCATCTCGCGCTCGGCGTCGGCCAACGCCCCGGGTCGCAGCCCGTCCGCCGACAGTGCCAGCGCGAGCGAGACGAGGCGCTTGACCGGTGCGGCACCGCGTTGCGGGATCGTCAAGGTCGGCAACGCGTCCCAGCACCTCCACACCGACTCTGACAACTGTGGGTTGGGGCCGAGGAGACACTCCTCGATGACGGCCTTCTGCGTGGGTGGCGCGACCTCGCCGATCTGCCCGGTCAGAAACTTCACCACGTTGCCCGCAGTCGTCCTGTCGAAGAACGGGAGGATGCACTCCACCGAGTTGAGCTTCTCGTCCCCGGGCACGCGACGCGCCAGGGGGCTGCGGACCATCCGGCCGAGCAGTTGAGTGATGTGCGTGTGGTCCTTCGCCGGCCGGAAGGACACCATCACCTCGGCGCGAGGGCAGTCCCAGCCTGTGGAGATCGCGTCCTTGGCCACCAGCACGCGGACCTCGGATCGCTCCTGCACGCGCTGCGGCTCGATCCAGTCCACCTCCCAGGTGCCAAACTTCTGGGTGATGTGCTCGCCGAACACGTGGCGCACCGAGTTCTGCCGGAATTCCGGGAACTCCTGGAAGACCTCGTCGAGTGCACGGCCGAGCTGATCGTGGTCGGGGGTGTTCGGCGCCTGCAGCACCAGAAGCGGTCGTACGACGTCGCCGGATCCCTGCGCCGCCGCGTACCGCTCCCAGCGCTCGGCGGAGTCCCGAAGTTTCTTGGCGGCTCGACGTACGAGCACGGTGTCGAAGTTCCCCGCCTCAGCCGGGATCTCGAGCACGACGGTGTCCTTGACGAGGCCGGACTCCTGTACCCGGAACCCGTCGACGGTGACCGGCGGCAGCGCGCGGCGGGACTTGCTGGCGTCCGCGGCCTGCATCGCCTCCTTGAACCGTTCGATGGTCGCGGAGATGCCCCACACGATCGGGACGGGCGGGTAGCCGGCGTGACCGTTGACCAGCTTGCGCACGATGGTTGGCTTTTCACCGCTTGTCTTGGTGTTGAAGCCGCGATGCGCCTCGTCCAGGATCAGGTAGAGGGTGAGGTCGTCGTCCTCGATGGTGTTGGCGATCGTCTCCCAAATCGTCCAGCCCTGCAGGTCCGGCTGCGCGGCTGCCGTCATGGTGGCCAGCACATCCTCGTCGTCCACCTCGACGTGTCCGCGGGTGAGCAGGGAGCTCTTGGTGAGCTTGCCGGTGTTGAGGAAGTAGACCTTGCCCGGATCGAGCCGCGGCTTGGCAAACGGCGGCTGGATCGTCACCAGATCCGTCGCCGTCAGCTTGTCGGACGCCTCCATCAACCGGAAGCGCGTCTGGTCGTTGAGATTCGGGTCGTCAGAGAACCAGATCACGACGGCGCCAGGATCTGCGTCGAAGTCGAACGTCTCGTTGCCGTAGAACAGCGCCTCGATCACCGCGGCGGCCATGACCGTCTTTCCGGCTCCCGTCGTGGCGCTCAGCGAGACGGAGACCTCCTTGCCCTCAATCTCGTAGATGTGCTTCGCACGACCAAGGCTCTTGAGGATGTCGTCAACGGCATCGGCCTGGTAGTCCTTGAGAGTGAACTTCACCGGGCGCCCCTCCCGGACTCGATCTCGAAGTTGCGCAGGTACGCCTCGTAGAGCCGAACCGGCTCCACATGATCGGGAAGTTCACGGACCACCGACTCGAACAACCGATCCTCGTCCGTCACGATGAAGGCGATGCCGAGTTCTTCCTGTTCAGTTACAGCCTTGAGGAATGGCTCGACCTGGTCGAGGTCAGCAAGAACGCCGTAGGCTTCGGCAACGTCCCAGCCCTGCGTCACGTCCTGGATCCGGCGCCCGCGGGAGCCGGCCCGAAGCCACAGAAGCGGCGCGATCCGCTCGAAGTCGCGATGGCTGGCAACGCGGAGGGGTGCTTCGTACGTCAAAGTGAAGAACTCTACGTTCTCCTCGAACCCGTCGGCCATCGGGAACTCGTCGCCAAACTTGTAGTCACCCTTGATCGCGTCACCAGACGGAGTTCTACCGGTGACTGCGGATGAGATTCGCGGCTTGGTGATGTACTCGCAGATACCCCATCGCTCCCAGTCTGGGTCGCCCGGCCGAAGGCCCCTGCCCCTCAGCGCGTCCTCCTCCGTCGCAGACAGTTCATTGTTCGTGATGCAAATTGATCGCCGCCGCCCCCCGTCCTGCTTGTTGAGCCTCATCACGGCATGTCCCGTGGTTCCCGAACCGCAAAAGAAGTCGACAACCAGAGCTTGGGGTTTATCTGCGACGAACAGTCGAAGTGCGTCCTCAACTGCGTAGAGGGATTTCGGGAAGTCGAACAACTTCTCGCCGAGGAGAGCCTTGAGTAACTCCGTGCCCTGCGTCTCGGCGTTGTGGCTCGATCGATTCCATGTCGTGACTGGCATCTTGACTTTGTGCGTGACATAGGAGGCCACAACGCTGCCATCGGCGTTGTGGCCAGTGACTAATGCACGGCCCTCCTCGATGTCAGCGATGCGACCCGACGTCAGATAGGAGAGTTCCCACGGCTGAGGCTTGTCTGGCGTATGCCGCCCGACCCGTAAGTAGCCCTTAGCCAGCAGCCGCTTCGCCGCCGGAACGGTCAGGCCCCAGTTCATCTCCGTGCCATCGTCTCGCATCGGAAACACTGCAGTACAGCCGCTGAGGATTGGCGCCTCGGTCCTCGGCACGCCATGGGGCAATGGCGAGCCAATCTGAGCGATCTTTCCCTCGTCGGTGACGTAAACGGGAAAGAATTGGCCGGTGCCGCCCTTGGCAGTGCCCCGTTTCGAGGAGATGTCGCTTCTGCGAAAAGTTCGCCAAGCAATCGGCGCATCGGTGCCAAAATCGTCGTCAGGCTCGCCCTGGACTATTGCGTCTCCGAAAGCAAGGAAGAATACGTACTCTTCACACCGTGCGAAATCATTGGCTCTGTATTTGCCGCGCGGATTGATCACTGACGTCACCATCTGCATTCGAGCACCCGGAAAAGTCTGTTCCAAGAGCAGACTCAGTCGGTTGACCTCGTTGTGGTCGATCGTCACGATCAGGACAGAGTCGCTGGGATTGAGCAATTCCTTCGCCAACAGCAGACGACGCTCCATGAATGCGAGCCACTTCGAGTGGAGATAGTGGTCGTCGCTAGCCACGTAGTGGTTGTTGTATTTCCAGTCCGTGGATCCGCTGTTGTAGGGCGGGTCGATATATATGGCATCAACCCTGCCGCGGTGCGTGAAGAGGAGCGTCTGCAGTGCGTGATAATTCTCGGCGTTGATGACCGTGTGGAAAGGCTTGTCGCCTCCGCGTTCGACCTTGCCCGTGGACACCAACCCGGGATAGATGGGGTCGCGGAACTCCGCGACGACGACGAGGTCCTCAACGGACGCAGTCGTGGCCTCGGTCTCGTCGCCGAGGGCAACCAACTCGGCAAGGGGTGCGTTGCGGCTTCGATCAATCCTGGTGACCTGCCAGAGCGCCTGGTCGGCCTGCCTCGCAGTCTGGCCTCGGGGCGGGAGAATCCGGACCTTGTCTCCGCGGCGGACTGGGCGGCCGGGGAGCTCGACGGCCTCGGGGACGTGCCGCTCGAAGTTGAGCCCGAACGAGCGGCGGTCGGCCAGGGCGGCGACCTCACGCTGCAGATCTGCGGCCAGGGCCTCGTTGGTGAGGCCAACCTGGCAGATCAGATCATTGAGCCGAGACAAGGGCCCTCCTTCACTTTGCGTTCGCGGTGACGGTAACGGTCCCGCGCGTGAACGTCGCGAGGATGCGCTGGTGTGTCTGCCGCGGCAGTTGCCGGGTGCCCGGCTCCCCGATGGGGGTGCCGGGCGCGACCGGGGCTTCGGCCAGGAGCCGATCCAGGCCGGGGCGGGATACCACCAGCAGTCCGTGGGTGGCACGGGTGCAGGTGACGGCGAGGCGGCCGAACGCCGAGTTGAACTCGTCGAGTTGAGACGCACCGCTGAGCGGGTGCAGCGCGACGGTGATCCCGTTCGTCTGGCCTTGCCAGGAGTCGACGGTCGACGCGAGGAGATCCTTGTCGGTCAGACCGTGCTTCTTCTGTAGCCGTTCCACGGCGTCTGTTGCGTCGTCGACCGCCTGGTTGCGGGTAGCCAAGACGGCGACGAGGGGGTCACCTGCCGCATCTCCGGGTTCTGCGGAGGCCACGTCACCGGTGGGTGACCCGGCCTCGTCGTACACTGCCTGCTCGAGCTTGAGTCCGGCGGTGAACAATTGGTCGAGCAGGTCCTCGACGAATTCCATCAGCGGCAGGTCCACATCGGGCGCCTCGGGGTCAGCCAGCCCGTCGACCTCGAGCATCACAGGGACACCCTTGGCGACCTCCGCCCACACCTCGGCAGCGGCGCCGTTCAGCCCGGACACGTGCAGCAACCGGTCGCCGGGCGCGGCGACACAGTTGAGCTGTGCCCACTCCGGGTAGAACGCCCGCCACAGCGGAAGCTGCCCGGCGGCAGGGCGCCAGACGGAGGGGAGCTCGGTCGACCAGGTCCGATCGTCGTGGTCGTAGTTGGTCGGCCAGGCGCGGTACGGGTTGTAGCCGGGGTCGCCGCGCCAAGGGTTGGCGCCCAATTCGAGCGGCGGAAGTTGGCCGACGTCACCGACACCGACCGTGATCGGTGCGAGGTTGGCGACCTTGTCGAACAGGTAGTGAGGAAGCTGCCAGGCCTCGTCGACGAAGAGAACGTCGAAAGGTACGACACCGTTGGCCCCGGCCCCGAGGTGGTCAAGGAGGCGCTTCCGCTCGCCGATGGCTCCCAGCCGGTGGGCGGTGGCGACAATGACGACGCAATCGTCGGGGATGTGCGAGGTGGAGGTGGTGACCTCGGCGTGGTGGAGCACGTCGTCGGGCACCTTGTCGTAGGCGTCTTTGCTGGAGAACAGGCAGACGCGGCCCATGCCCAAGGCCTGCCCGAGGGAAGCGGCGATCGGCCAAAGCTGGCGATTCTGGAACGCGATGACGCCGACGCGGAGGCAGCGCGGATGTTCCAGGGAGTCAGCGACGAGCTTCTTGAGCACGTAGGACTTTCCGGCGCCGGCTGCCGCCTTCATCAGGATCCGGTCGATCTCGGCCGGGCCGGAAAGCGCGTCACGGAGGTGCCCGATCGCTTTCTCTGCGACCGCGGCGTTGCCGGCTGCGGCCCGGGCATGGTGAATTGAAGGCTCCGCCGGCTCGCGTGGCGGAGTGAAGGTGACGTCCATGCCTACTCCAGGTCGTCCACGGTGACGTCGTCGGGAACCGGAGTGGCCGGCTGAGCGGTTGGGTCGCCCAAGCGGGCGTCGGTCGGCGACACCTCAAAGGCGTCGCCGTCCACCAGCGGGGGCCACGCCTGCGGGTTCAGTTCGCCGCGGGCGCGGCGCTCAGCGATGCTGTCGGACCACTCCGCTTCAGCGATTTCGTGGGGCCGGCAGCAGTACCGGTGTCCGGTCGGGTCGTCGGCGTATGTGTCCTCGGTGCAGTCAGGGGCTGGCGCCGAGATGGTGTCCGGTGTCGGCCGCGCAACGTTGAGCTGTTGGTTGCCCTTCAGGGACGAAAACCACTCGAAGTTCGCCACGATCAGCTCGTCGCCCACAGTCAGCCCGAGGTCGATGGCCGGGGACCACTCGAAGTGACGGCGTGCCGCGTCGACGACGGCAAGGGGGCCGATCCCCAGACCCGTGATTTTGAAGCTGCCCTTCAGGAACGCGACGACTACGCCGTCGGACTCCACGCAGGCCTGCTCGTTGACGTGCAGCAGGACCACACGTCGCTCGGCCCCGATCCGTCGTGAGTCGATCTCGATGGTGAGCGGCGCGGTCGTAACGACTCGGGCCGTGGCGATTTCTCGGGTGCCGGCGTTGCGGGCGGCGTCCAGCGCCGCCTGGGGGTTGGTGAGCGCGAGCAACTGCTTGGCGCACCTGTCGTCGGCTTCGATGGCGGGCACCAGCGAGTTGCGCCAGTGGCGGTAGGTGCGGCCGAACCGGACCAGGTCCGACGCGTGCAGGCTCAGGCGGCGTCGCCAGATTGCCTGAGCGTCCCCCTCGATCGAGCGGTAGACCTCTCGAAGACGCGAGTCGACGATGCACGCCAGGGCAGCCACTGCGCGGTCCATGAACCCCGACTTGTAGGCAAGCTCATCTCGGATCAAGGCGTGGTACTTCGCGATGTCGGCCGGACGCGGGTCGCCTTTGCCCCTGCCGGTGAAGGCTTGGTGGATGGCGTTGGAGCGCCGGTTGGTCAACCGGGCGCCGGGTGTGTGCTCTTCTGCTTCGATAAGGTCGGCCAGTGCGCGGTGGTCCAGCGGCTCGGCGGCGGTGGCTTCGGCCCAGGGCACGAGGTAGTCCAGGCGGAGGGCGTTGACGGCTGGACCGCCAGCGACGATGTGCCGGGCGAGGGCTGCGCGGGCGTCGACGATCGGCGATCGCAGGGCGAGCGCGCGGGCCCGGTCCTCCTCGAGCAGGAACGAGACGGCGGTTCGTTCCGTCTCCCGAAGCGCTGCGGGGATCTCTGCGTCCTCGCCGTTGAACGTCAGCGGCCTACGGCCCATCTGCTTGTCCCGCACCCACCGGAGGCGGCTTAGCTCGATGCCCGCGAGGTTGTCGGCGATAGACACGAGCACGTCCGCGGTCGGCTTGTCCGGAACTACGACATGCACCGGGTCGGGTGCCTCCGGATCGACCTGGCGGCGATCCTTCATCGCCGCGGTGAGCTCCTTGCCCAGCACCTTCATGATGGCGCGTCGGGTGTCCGCGCTCTGCGGGTCATCGAAAACGGTCGTCTGCCATTTGCCCGGACCGTCGCGGCTGACCCGCTGCACGGCGATGCCATACACGCCCAGCGCTGCGCTGTCGGACTTCGCGATGACGACGTTCACGGTGCCCGGCAGGCCGGCTTGGTCGATCCGAGCCTGACCGGTCGGCCGGGCGACGCCGTCCAACGTCGCCGCGACCAGCGCGCGGGTCGACGCCGCAGCGTCCCCGACCAGACCGCTGCCGTCGACCATGCCCACGAGGAGCGGGCGTTCGGTACGGGAGATGCCGATCTCGACCAGCAGGTCCGTCGGGTCCTCAGAGCTGCGTAGCTCGTGGCGGCAGAACGAGAACAGCGTGCACGACGAGCAGGTGGCCGGGTTGAACGTGGCCTCCAGATGCCGGACGTGGTCCGTGATCAGCGTCTTTGCGTCGTACTGGACCGAGGTGGCCTCCCGGCGACGCTCGCCGACCCGCGTTCGGACCTCCTCGCGGTGGTCGCCGAGATTCTCGACCAACGCCTCCGGCTGGAGGAACGCGTTGCGCGGCACGGCGAGGACGCCGTGGGAATGGACGGCCATGTCGGCTGGGAGCTGCGACCAGTTCGCGGCCGACTCGGCTCCGAGCGCGACCTGGAGGAAGCCCTTCAGCAGTCGGGCGTCGTCGATTCGGGAGCGGACGCGCTCGTAGTCCTTGGCGTCGCCCAATATCAGCCAACTCTTGCTGACAGTGTCGTCGCCATGGGGAACCTGTGGCGCAACCACGGCGAAGTCAGGCTTGACGTCGGTCGCCCGCTCGTCCTCGAACCCGACGAAGGGGACCGCGAGTCCGTGGATCATCGTGGCGGCGCCCTCGGCGACGGCGCGGTCGTGAGCGTCTGCCAGGAGCTTGGCGGTGCGGTCGACGTTGATCCTTGCGTTTACGGTGACGACCTTGGTCGGACGCGCGAGATTTAGCCGGCCGACGGCGGTGGTGGCAACCTCGCTCGCGAACTTCTCGTCGCGAACCAGCCGCTCGAAGGTCATCGCACGCATCCAGCGGGCCTCTGGGATGCCACCGAAATCGTCTTGAAAGCCGACCGCCTTGGCCAGGCCGCGTCGCGTGACCCCGGTGATAAGCGGATCAGTCCCCCGGAACCGGGCGCACGCCGCGTGTGACGACGCGGCGACGGCGCTCGATCCGCCCCCGATCACCTTCGTCGCCACGTTATTTCTCCCGGCCCCTCACGTCGCTGCCTCCGTGTCGCAGACTATGCGAGGGCTCGACGGAGAGTCATCGAGTCGCCCGATCTGTAGTGGTCCTCGACTGCCACCCGTCGACGTTCGCGTGCTCGAGCGCCAGCGCCACCGCGTGCGCGCTCGCGTCGTCCGTGCGGGCCGCGATCAAAGCCAACACCGCAGCCGGGGTACGTGGGTCGCGGACCACCGCGTTCGCCGCTCGCGGACCTACCGCCGCCAGGACGGCCAGAGCATGCACCGGGGCCGTTCGCCGCGCCGCGAGGTCCGCAGCCTCGGCATCCGACAGCCGCGGTACGACCAGCTCCAAGGTGTCCCGCTCGGGCAGCTCGAGAAAACAGCGAGGAATCAGCGCAGCCGCATAGTCGCTCGCGGCGACCGCGCGCAGTTCGTCCAGGCTGAGGCTGGAGTCATGCTCCAGCGCGCACGCGATGGTGCGGAAGGCGCCACTGGCCACGCCCGGCAACCCGATGAGCTCCCGCGCAGCGCCACGCTCGGCGAGCTCCAACGCCACCGCGGGCAGGAACACCGGAACAGTGCCGGCAAGGGTGACCAGCGTCTCCGTGGCGGCAGACGCCACCCTGGACCGGGAGCTCGCCCGTGGAACCGTCAACGCGGAAACCAGGTCGGAGGCCACCGGGACCGGCAACTTGGCCGCGCGCAGCAGCGCGTCATCCGGTGCCGCACCGGCCAGGTAGACCTGCCGGTCCTCACGACGCATCCGAACCAACTCCCCACACGGCCGACACCACCGCATCCCCTCCTGCCGGTACCGGCTCCCCGCCAACGCCTCCCCACACCCGCCACACACCCTCGGGGCACGTCGTCCGCGTCCACGTGCCGCTGGAACTGACTGGCTGCTCGAGAACGGCTGTTCGCCGGCGCAAGCCGTTGAGGTATTCACGAGAGGCACCGTGCCGGGCGCCAGCCCGGATGCATCCAATCCTTCGACGCCGCGACCGGGAAATGTTCGACCGCTGGTCGATCGTGCTCGCCTGCCGGCGCGAAGAGGCGCCGGGCCGCAGACGGGGGATGCAGCGGACCGGCGCCAAGCAAAGGCTATTGCAGCAGCGGGCAGACGAACCACATCCCTGCCTAGGTGTGGCCGCCCTTCCATGCAGGACCGAGCGTGATCGCCGGGTGCAGATGGGCCCCCGCAGCGCTTCCCCGCCGGGGGAACAGCGTGACAACGGCGGCCGGCAGCCGAACGGAGGGGGAGTCCCGCCTACCTTGGGCGAGGACGCTCGCCGAGGCGCTGGGGCTGATTGAGAACTCTTCGCGAGGTGTGTCGGCCCTGACCCCGCCGGGGTGGTCCGTCACCGAGCAGGACGTCGAGGACCTCAAGCGGGAGAGTTCACGGAAGCGTGCTCAGGATCGCAAGACGCGTCGGGCCGAGGATCAGGTCACCGGCACCGAGGACGACGAGGTCTCAGAGGACCTTGAGGACACCGAGCAGTCGCGGAAGGACCAGTTGCTGGACGTCCTGAAGGCCATGTCGCCTGGTGCCTTCGAGTCACTCGGGACTGGTTGCGCAGCAGGTCGTTCAGGCGGTTCCGCTTCTCCACGTCGAGGATCGGCTCCCAGCCAGCGTCGAATAGCTCGCCCTTGTACTCCCGCTTCCCCTAGGCCGCTCCATGAAAGACATCGGACAGCACGCCCGGAGAGGGCCAGAGTCGCTGGGCGTGCGGATGCGTGCTGAGGCGGGATGTCACGGCTCCTACGACTCTCGAGACAGGCTCCATCGTGATTGCCATTTGCAATGCCAGGGTCGCCCGGCACGTGCACCATCCACGCCAACTCAGCCTGCGACGCGCTGGCGAAGCTGTGCACCCTGCCGCTGCTGCCAGGGGCGATGGCCACCCAGCTCGATCTGAGTGTGAATGTGCATCCCTCCGATGATTTTGGGCGGCGCCCGGCGGCAACCGTCGGTCATTCGGTTCTGTCGGTTTCCACAGGCGCCGCGACAGATCTGGCGGCGCAGTAATCCCGGACCTAACTTGGGGCCATGGCCGTCCAAGCACACCGTCCAGTGCTCGCCCCGGTGACCGATGAGTTGGCTGCACACCTCGCAGTCGACGCGCTGTTCGGACCGTGCCTGCGGCCGGACTGCCCGGGATTGGCGATCCCGGCCGATGGCGAGCAGTAGCTGCAGCTAATCAAGATCGAGGGAGAGCACGTGGTCGCGCTGGGCAGTGTCGATAGGCGGCGGCCCATTCAGCCGGCCGCAGCGGTCCTCGAGACCTCGGCGCGGGCCGGATACGACTTCCGGGCCTCCGCCGCGGCATGTCATACGGTCATCTGATCTTGGAGGCCGAGAGGGGTCGCCGGCCGTCGATGGCGATGTAGTGGAGGCTCATGCCGGTGCGGTCGGCCGCCTGGGTCACCGCCGTGGGGAGCTGCGTGAGGCGATCGGTGGTGCTCTTGGCGTCGCGGTAGCGGATCGCGACGAGCCAACCCTCGCCGGTGTCGTCGGAGGTCAGGTAGCTGGGGAGCTGGTCGTTGAGGCCGTTCCAGAAGGTGCCGGTGTGGGCCTTCTTCACCTCGATGAGCAGGCGGATGTTGTAGCCGGCGGAGACTTTGAAGTCCACGGGCCCGCGGCCGAGTTCGACCTCGCGGTCGACTTCGACGCCGTACAGGCGCAGGTACTCGCGTGCCATGCCCATGAACAGCAACTGTGCGGCGTCCTCGTTCTTCTCGCTGCCGTCGCTGTTCCACAGCAACCTCCAGCCACCACCCTGCTCGACGAAGGTCTTGAAGTTGCCCAAGACTCTCCCGACCAGCGTTGACAGCTCGGCCTGGTTCCTCGGCGGGGCGGTCTCCGGGAGGGGATGTGTGTGGGCGAACTCGACGGTCGCGGTGTCGTAGTTGACCACGCCTCGTGGGTCCTCACCGAAGTTGTACCCGGTGAGGTCGGTCCGGGTGGTCTGCCGCCGTGCCCATTCGCGCACCTGCTCAGGATTGCGACGGGCGAGCTTCACGATCTCCCGCTTCGGGATGCTCTGCCCCACCTTGAGGTTGAGGTAGGTCCTGACCTCGTCGTTGACGTCGGACTGGAACCAGTCCTCGGCGTTGAGTGTGGGCAGGTCCCGCAGCAGTTTCTTGGGAACCAGCAGGATCGGGTCTCCGGTGACGGGATTGGTGGGCAGCTCGACGACGTCGTCGCACCACCGTGCTGCCGCGAGGTCCACGCCGGCGTTGCGCACCTGGTGTTTTTGCAACGCAACATCGTGCCGGGCGGCGATGGTCTGGGTGTAGGTGATGAACCGCGCCTTGAGGACGTTGAGGGTCGCGTCAGAGATCCGGTCGGCTCCGAATCCCTCGTTGAGGATCCCGATCTCTTCGATGTGCTCGGGCTCGATGAGCCCGGCCACGACGGCGACGGCGATCCCGTCCGCGATCGAGTGTGCTTGCATCAGGCCACCACCCGATCCACGAGTGGAGGCGGCGGTGTACCCGAGGCCGAACTCGTACGGCTCGGGAAAGGTCAGCAGCCGATGCGCAGCCTTGGCCGAGAGCGATTTCGGGCCCTGGGCCTTGGCCACCAACGCGTAGCAGTGCGCGAAGTGCGAGACCAGGTCCTCGTGCGCTCTGACCCACGTCCTCCCGGCTTTCAGCAGCAGGAACGGGTCCAAGAACAACCTGGTGTCGACGCTCAGGTCGGGATCGAACCAGTCCTCCCGCGGTCCGCGGGAGATCTTGAACGCCCTCGAGAAGCGCATCAGCAGCTCCGCTGTGAACCGGCGGCACGGGTGTCGTCACCGCAAGGGGACCCTGCGCAGGTGTTGATCATCGGGCTCCTCGGGTTCGCGGTGGGGGCCCCGTCAGTCGACCAGGCGAAGGTGGTCCGAGCGGGTGCGGCCAGGTGTGCTCGGCACGCCAGCAACAGCCGTGGGGGTGAGTCCGAGCATGTAGGCCTGCACTTCCTCGACGTCGAGCCCGAGGTCGGTCGCGATGGTGTGCGGGCCGAGGCCGTGTGCGCGCAGCTGCTGCATGACCTTGGTCAACAGCTGGGAAGACTCGTGCGCGATCCCTCCTGGCTCGCCTCGCCGGTAGCCCATCCTGGACAGATCGACGCACGCAGTGCGGTAGGCCCACTCGGTCATCAGGCCGAGCTCGTTGGCTCGGTGCGCCATCGCCATGGCTGCGACGTTCCAACGCTTCTTCGCCTGGAGGATCCGCTCCACATGGGCGTTGCGGAGGCCCTGGGTGAGCACCCCAGCTCGAGGCATGAGGAACGCCGCTGCGAACTGGTTCGCCTCCGTCTCGGCCTGGGGGCCGTTTGGGATGCCGTCCTCGCCGTGAAGCACGAGATGGCCGAGCTCATGGGCGGCGTTGAACCGGTGTCGCTCACCGGACTTCTCGCGGCTAAGGAAGATGAATGGCCGGCCGTGCCAGTTCAGGCAGTACGCATCGAGATCCTTGGTGTCGTCTGTCAACGAAAAGACCCGGATTCCGTGGGCCTCTAGCAGGTGCACTAGGTTGCCGATCGGCTGCTCGCCCAAGCCCCAGCGCGCACGTACCTCTTGGGCCGCGATCTCTGGAAGGCGACCCGTCAGAGAAGGGACATCAGCGACCGGGAGATCGAATCGATCCTCGAGCCAGTCGTTGATGAGGATCGCGAGCCGCCCCGAGTTGAGGCCGCGATCCCGCGTGCGTGCGGTCATCTTGCTCAAAGCCCGGAAACTGACGGCCCCGACAGGGATCTCGTCCAGATCGTCACCGGTGAGGAAGTCCTCGGCGACGCCGAGTGCGGTCGCAAGGGTGATGAGGGTCTGCGGGGCCGGGTCTTGGTGCTGGTTCTCGTAGGTCGACAGGCTGGCGCGGCTCAGCCCGGTCTCCTGGGCGAGCTTGGTCAGGGTCCAGCCGCGGCGCTTGCGTGCCGCAGCCAAACGGGTGGGGTTCAGCATGGCGATGATGCCTTGATCTCTGGCGGGCCGGTCTCAGCGCATTGCGACGTCGACCGAGTAAGCATCGCCGTCGCTGGCCGGGGGCTCCTCGATCGTGCTGGTGCCGGTCGTCTCGGGGTCCTGGCGGTCGACGCGGGGGAGGAGGATGCGCTCCTCCCACTCTGTGATCGTCCCGTCCTCGATGCGGACCGGGAGCGAAAGCTCGGAGTAGATGTAGTCCGAAGTGACTCGCTGGAGCAGGAACCAAACGTTCTCGAGCTCGGCCGGCTCAACGGTCGGCTCGGCGAACTCCTCGCCGAGGTCGAGCGCGCCCTGCTCAGCGTTCTGTCGCACCGCCAGTGCGGTGAGCTCGCCCTTGGGGTACTTGGTGCGCGGCACCCTGCCCGGGATCTCCACCCCGGTGACCTCGTCCCCGGAGCTAGTCACGATCGAGAACCCGTGGTTGGGGTCCACCGTGCGGCAGAAGTTCTTGTAGTCGTTGGTCCCCCACCCGTGCGGAACCAGTTCCTCGCGGAGGAACCGCACGGTCTTGAAGTAGCGGATCGTGCCCTCGGCCGTCGGAGGCTCGAGGCCGGTCGAGTGCTTGGCCTCGGCGTCGGCGCGCAGGAGTGCGCGTGCGATCTGATGGGTCGAGAGACCGAGTGCGTGGAGTCGGTGCTCGGCGGTACCGTCGACTGCGACGATCGTCATCGGGTCTCTCCTGTCAGTCCAAGGCGAACTTGACGAAACGCTACCTCATGTGAGGTCGGATAGCGTCAAGTGACGTGTGCGGCGTGTTGCACGGCTTCGACGGCTTGGCCCTGCCCTGCGCCCTCTCTTGCACTCTCCCTTTCTGACTTTGGCGGGCCCCACCGTCAACCACCACTTCATCGTTCCGGCTGTCGCCGCCGCCGGCCTCGACCTCATCGTCCACCTCGCGAACGACGCTGCCTGCGCTCGCCGCGTGCACGAGGTGCTGGCGGTGCACGGTCGGGCTTCAACTGGACACCTTGGCCCGGGTCGACGCCAACCACTGCGCCGCTGATGTCGACCGGCAGCGCCACGCGCACCGGGTCGGCCCCGGCTGTCGACATGACGGAGCCTGACCCGCTTTCCCGGACACCTGGGTGTCGTGCTTGCGCCGGCGTGAGAGGGAGCGACGGGGCGTCAGTCGCTGCGGCGGATCCGGATGGGTCCCTTGGCCGTGGACGGGTCGACGACGCTACCGCCCTGCGTGATCTCGACCTGGCCCTGTGCAACCAGCCGCCGTGCCGCGCGTCGGCCTGGCTCCACCAGTTCGCGCCACTCGTCTCCGCCGACGGCTCGAGCTGCCTCGTACGGGCAGATGGTTGCTGTGGAGCTCCGCTGCTCCACGAGGTCGAGGATGGTCCGCTCCAGCTGGCGGTCCTGAGGCGAGACCTTGGCGCAGCGGCAGGCGTCGGAGCAGTAGCGGACCTGGTCCCAGTCGCGCTCCCACGTCTTGCGCCAGACGATGCGCCCACCGCACGCCTCGCAGGTCTTCTCAGGCAGGGACATGCAGCCCGGGCCCGTCGCGGGGGAGAATGGCCGAGTCGAGAGGGCCTACGGCCCACATGCCCGGCGGCGTGGGGCTGAGGGCGATCAAGACGTCAGGCCCAGATGAGGCCGCCAGAGTCGTCGGTTGAGGCGAGAGGCGGCGAGGCGACGGCGTCGCCGCCGGCCGGGAAGCGGTACGCAGCGCCCCCAGCGACGCGAACCGCTGTCCACGAGGCCGCGATGGCGTCGAGGACGTCGTCGGCGGCAACCCCCGCCCGCGCGGCCACCCTCTCCGGGTCGTCGAAGGGCAGCAGCCCGGCCTCGGTCAGCAGCTGCTGGCGCTCGACGACACCGGTGAGCGACGTCTTGGGCGCAGTGAGCGGCAGGCAGGGGACCGCCTCAGCCGTCGCTGCGGCGTTCAGGAATCCGAACGATGTCTCAGGGTGCACTTCGACGACCTTTGTCTCCCCGGCGGCACCGGAGGCGAGCCAGCGGTCGACCTCGAGGATCTTGCCGCGCAAGGCGTAGGACTGTGCCGAGACGCTCTCGCCGGTCAGGCGCAGGTTGGTCTCGCGGGCCTCCGCATAGGTCGGTGCCTCGAGCGCCGCGCGCGTCGGGGTCAGGAAGAGCGAGGAGCGACGACTGCCAAGGGCGACGCGGACGGCCTCGTCGGCTCGGCGCCGGGCGGCGGTGGGCAGGCCGATCGGGATGTCGATGCCGATCACGACGGGCGCTGCCAGGTCACTCGCCGCGTTGACGACCTCGGCGATCGTGGCGCCCAGCAGCAGCCGACAGCCGGAGGACGGCGCGTCGGGAGAGGTGAGGGCTGCGACCCAGCCCTTCGGGCAGGCGTCGACGCCGAGGACGCATGAGGCAGGGCGGGCGATCATCGGGCAAGCCTCTCAGCGGGGTGCTCGCCGGCGCGGTCATGCTGGAGGCGTACTGGTCCGGGGGACCTGAGACCGCCTATAGCCAGCTGAGGTCCCCCGGAGCGCCAGCTCAGGTCCCCCGGGCGCCGCGAAGGCATCCGCGTGGCCCCCGACGCCGCGGATGCCCCGGACGCCCCGAAGGCACCCGGAGGCACCGGACGGGGACGGTTGGGGCGACGTGCGACCACGCGTGCCCCGTCGACGGTCGGTCCGCGCGGCGGCGGTCGCGTACCCTGGATCGACGTGGCTGCCGAAGACTTCTCCGCCGAGCTCAAGGAGCTCGAGACGACGCTGAGCTCGATTGAGGCCGTTGTCGACCTCGAGGCGCTGCGCCGCACGGTGGCCGAGCTCGAGGAGGCCGCCGCCGCGCCCAACCTGTGGGACGACCAGGAGCGCGCGCAGCAGGTGACGAGCAAGCTGTCGGCTGCCCAGGCCGAGCTCAACAAGGTCACCGGGCTGCGCCAGCGCGTGGACGACCTCGAGGTGCTGTGGGAGCTCGCCGAGGACGCCGACGACGAGGGCACCCGCGCCGAGGCACGCCGCGAGCTCGAGAGCCTGAGGGCCTCGATCGGTGAGCTCGAGGTCCGCACCCTGCTCAACGGCGAGTACGACCCCCGCGAGGCCCTGGTGACCATCCGCGCCGAGGCCGGTGGCGTCGACGCCGCGGACTTCGCGGAGATGCTCGAGCGGATGTACCTGCGCTGGGCCGAGCGCCACGGCTACCCGGTGGAGGTCTACGACACCTCCTACGCCGAGGAGGCCGGCATCAAGTCGGCGACCTTCGCGGTCAAGGCGCCCTACGCCTACGGCACTCTTTCGGTGGAGATGGGCACTCACCGCCTCGTGCGGATCAGCCCCTTCGACAACCAGGGTCGGCGCCAGACCTCCTTCGCTGGCGTCGAGGTCCTCCCGGTTACCGAGACGACCGACCACATCGACATCCCCGAGACCGACATCCGCATCGACGTCTTCCGTTCCAGCGGGCCCGGCGGCCAGAGCGTCAACACGACCGACTCGGCGGTGCGCATCACGCACCTGCCCACCGGCATCGTCGTGTCGTGTCAGAACGAGAAGTCCCAGATCCAGAACCGTGCCGCCGCTCTCCGCGTCCTGCAGTCGCGGCTGCTGGAGCGCCGCCGCCAGGAGGAGAAGGCGCAGATGGATGCGCTCCGCAGCGACAACTCCGGCTCCTGGGGCAACCAGATGCGCTCCTACGTGCTGCACCCGTACCAGATGGTCAAGGACCTGCGGACCGAGTACGAGGTCAGCAACCCCAGCGCAGTGTTCGACGGGGACATCGACACCTTCATCGAGGCGGGGATCCGCTGGCGCCGTCAGCAGGACACGGCCACCGCCTAGTTCTCGTCCGATGGACGACAACCCCGTCCCGAACGTCGCTGGTGCGCGCGCTCGTCTGCTGTCGGCTGACCCGTCGGGAGTGGGGGAGGCGGCGACACTGCTGCGGGCTGGTCGGCTCGTGGCGTTTCCTACCGAGACCGTCTACGGCCTGGGCGCCGACGCGACCTCGGCGGCGGCCGTTTCCGGCATCTTCGAGGCCAAGGGCCGCCCTGCCGACAACCCGCTGATCGTCCACGTCGCCGACATCGACGAGGTGTTTCGCGTCGCGGCGACGATTACCCCCCTGGCCCGTGAGCTGGCCGAGCAGTGGTGGCCCGGACCGTTGACGCTGGTGCTGCCGGCGCGACCGGACCTGCCGCGTGTCACCACCGGCGGTCTCGACAGCGTCGGTGTGCGCGTCCCGGCCCACCCGGTGGCGCTCGAGCTGCTGAAGGTCGCCGACCTGCCGCTGGCGGCGCCGAGCGCGAACCGCTCCGGCCGTCCCTCACCCACAACCGCCCACCATGTGATGAGCGACCTCGGCGACGTCATCTCAGCTGTGCTGGACGGCGGCGCGACCCGCATCGGTGTGGAGTCGACCGTGGTGGACGCGCGCGGCGAGCGGGCCGTCGTCCTGCGGGAAGGCGGTGTGACCAGGGAGCAGCTAGGTCTCGCTGCTCCGGCCGCGGAGACGAACGCCGCCGTAGCTGACACCGCTGCCTCTCCCGGCACCCGCTACCGCCACTACTCGCCCAACGTGCCGGTCGTCGTCGCTCCTGCGGGCAGGGGGCTGAAGGTGGCGCGTGACGCGGCAGCCGGGGGAGTGTTCGTCGGCCTCGTTGGGACCGAGCCGGCAGCCGACCACGACGGGATCGCGACACTGGCGACGTTCGGAAATGCCGAGGACCTGGCCGCCGTGCTCTACGACGCGTTGCGTCGCGCTGAAATGGTTGGCGTGGAACTGGTCGTCGTGGAAGGCGTGGCGGAGGCCGGGGTCGGCCGAGCCGTGATGGACCGACTGCGGCGCGCTGCCGCCGGCTAACCGCATCCCCGTCGTGCCGCTGCGACGAACGCTTCTCATCCGCTGGGCCCGAGGGAGACACGCCCCGTGTAAGGCAGCCGGCGCATCACCTCTCGTCGTGTCAGGCCCAGCCGAGCTCGTGCAGCCGCTCGTCGTCGATGCCCACGTGGTGGGCGAACTCGTGCACGACGGTGACGCGGACCTCGTGTGCCAGGTCGTCGAGGTCTTCGGCCATCAGGCACAGCGGGATCCGGTAGAGCGTGATGCGGTCGGGCAGCACGGCGCTGTAGAACTCCCGCTCGGTGAGCGCGATGCCCTCGTAGAGCCCCAGCAGTTCGGGCTCGTCGGGGTGCTCGTCCTCGACCACGAGGACGACATTGTCGAAGCCGGCGGTCAGCTCCGGCGGCAGAGCGTCGAGGGCGTCGGCCACGAGCTCCTCGAATTCGGTCGGAGAGAGCAGCTGCACCTCGACAGTCTGACGACTGGCTCAGGCGGCGCCGTCGACGGGTGGTGCGGCGTGACGCGCGATCACCCGCTGCAGGTAGCCGCGTTGGTCGTCACCCGCTAGCTGTGCGAGGGGATAGCCGCACAGCAGCGAGAAGGCGTATCGGCCGCCCAGGTCGCACCACAGCTCCTCCAGGTCGACCGCCTCGGCGCGCCGGCCGGACTCCCACAGGCGCGCGACCATCTCGCCGTAGACACGCACGTGCACGACGCCCCCGTCGGGCGCGACGAGGGGACCGACGACCGCGCGGAAACGGTCGGCGTCCAGTCGGCCACCGTCGAGGAAGCTCGCGAGCAGCTCGTCGGCGTCGAGGGCGAGGTAGCGACGCGCCGCTCGCCACGCGGCCACATCATGTCCACGCCGAGTCATCGCGGTCTCGAACCGGCGCCGGTGGCTATGCGTCGCGACGACGACAAGTGCCTCGTTGCTCGCGAGGTCTCCCGTCAGGTGGGCCAGGGCTGCCTCGGTCAGCTCGGCGTCTGAGCGGTAGAGAACGACGGAGTGACCGCTGCCTCGCGTGGGTCCCGGCGCCTCGCCGGGGGCCGGGGTCGGGGTCGGGGCCGGGGTCCGACGAGCGTGACGCCGTGGCGGCTCCGCGACGGCGAGCACCGGCCGCGTCTCCCAGGGGGCGAGGAAGGTGGCGATCTGCTCCGCTGGGAGCGGGCGGGAGAACCGGAAACCCTGAGCGTGGAGGCAGCCGATGTCGGCGAGGGCTCGCTGCTGCTCGCCGGTCTCGACCCCTTCGGCGATGACGGCGACGGCCAGGTCGTGCGCGAGACCGAGGACCGAGCGTGCTGCGGCGAGGGCGCGGGCGTCGTCAGGCAGCCGCGATGTCAGGGAGCGGTCGAGCTTGAGGGTGCTGACGGGCAGGTCGAGCAGCCGCATGAGGCCGGAGTGGCCCGTCCCGTAGTCATCGATCGCGACGTGCACGCCCAGCGCCCGCAGCTCCGCGAGCTCGGTGCGCGCGACGTCGCAGTCGAGCAGGTCGAGCGTCTCGGTGAGCTCGACGGTGAGGCTCGCAGCTGGCAGGTCGCGGGCCTGCAGGGCACCGGCGACGAAGGCGGCCAGACCGGGGGCTGCGAGCTGGGCGGGGCTCACATTGACAGCGACGGTCAGCGCCTCCGGCAGGACGAAGTCGCTCCGCCACCGGCGGACGTGGTCCAGCGACTGCTCGATGACGGAGCGCCCGACAGGAAGCATCAGCCCGGAGGACTCGATGGCGGGCAGGAACTCCGCCGGGGGGACGAGGCCGAGCACCGGGTGCTGCCACCGCAGGAGAGCCTCGAACCCGACCGGCGCGCCCGAGACCACGTCCACGATGGGCTGGAAGTAGGGCACGAACTCGCGCCGTTCGAGGGCCTCGCGCAGCCGACGGGGGTCAGCGAGACCGCCGCCCGCGGCCGGGACGGGGTCGGTGGGCCGGTGCTGCCGGACGTCTGCGCGGTGCAGCTCGAAGACGGCGGTCGCCTGCGCGGCCAGGGCGAGCAGGTCGCTCACCTGCTCGTCTGTGAAGGGGCGGGCCTCGGTGTCGAGGACGCACACAGTGCCGAGCGCGAGCCCGTCGCGGCCGATGACCGGCGCGCCGGCGTAGGCGCGGATCCCGTCGGCGCCAGCGACGAACGGCGTCCCGGCCCACGCGGGGTCGCAGACGGCGTCGGGCACCACGAGGGCGTCGGCCGACGATGCGACGAGGGCCTCGCAGAAGGAGCCGGCCGGCCGCGGAGCGTAGGTCGGCAGGCTGCCGTAGCTGCCCTTGCCCCACACCAGGTCCTGGTCGACGACGTTCACCAGGCCGATCGGCGCGTCGCAGACGACCGCGGCGAGGCGGGCGATATCGTCGAAGGCCTGCTCTCGGGCAGCGGACAGGGCGTAGGTGCGCAGCGACTCGAGACGGTCGGCTTCGCGCGTGGCACCGCTCACGAGGCCTCCTGGTCGACACTGCTTCGGTCCTCCCTGGGCGGTGAGCTCTGCTCGCTCAGCGCCGACAATCAGGAAGGCACGCCCATCGTGTCGACCTTCACGATTCCCACGTGAAGTGATCTCGAAAGTGGGCCGAAAGTCCGATCAGGCGGTTCAGGAAGGGACGATGCAGGTGCCTCACTCATGATCCGCTTCGAGCACGTCACCAAGACCTACGCCGCGACCCAGCGTCCCGCCCTCGACGACGTGAGTGTCGAGATCGAGCGGGGGGAGTTCGTCTTCCTCGTCGGCCAGTCGGGGTCGGGCAAGTCGACCTTCCTACGTCTCGTGCTGCGAGAGGAGACGGCCACCCGCGGGCAGGTCTTCGTGGCGGGCAAGGACCTGCGCCGCATCGCCTCCTGGCGGGTACCCGCCTTTCGGCGACAGGTCGGCACCGTGTTCCAGGACTTCCGGCTGCTGCCGACCAAGACCGTCCACGAGAACGTCGCCTTCGCGCTGCAGGTTCTCGGCAAGCCGCGGGCCCTCATCGCCCAGCGGGTCCCGGAGGTCCTCGCCCTCGTCGGTCTCGACGGCAAGGAGGACCGGCGTCCCGACGAGCTCTCCGGCGGCGAGCAGCAGCGGGTCGCGATCGCCCGCGCCTTCGTCAACAAACCGATGATCCTCATCGCCGACGAGCCCACCGGCAACCTCGACCCCGCGACGAGCATCGGGATCATGCGGTTGCTCGACCGCATCAACCGCACCGGGACGACCATCGTCATGGCGACGCACGACAAGGGGATCGTCGACCAGATGCGCAAGCGTGTGATCGAGCTCGACTCCGGGCAGCTGGTGCGTGACCAGTCCCGCGGCGTCTACGGGTACGCGAGGTAGGGCGTGCGGCTGCAGTTCATCGCCTCGGAGATCGCGGTCGCGCTCCGACGCAACCTGACCATGACCGTGGCCGTCGTCGTCACCGTCGCGATCTCGCTGTTCTTCCTCGGCGCCGGACTGCTGCTGCGCCAGCAGGTCGATGTAATGAAGGGCTACTGGTACGACAAGGTCGAGGTGGCGATCTTCCTGTGCGGCACCGGGTCCACCTCGCCCGGCTGTGCCGCCGGTCCCGTCACGCCCGAGCAGCGTGAGGAGCTCCAGCAGCAGCTGAGGTCGCTGCCGCAGGTGGAGCAGGTCTACTACGAGTCCAGCGAGGAGGCCTACCGGCACTTCAAGCAGTCGATGCCGGACTCGGACATCGTCGACGCGATTAAGCCCAGCTCGCTGCCGGAGTCCTTCCGCGTCAAGCTGACCGACCCCAACGACTTCCCGATCGTGGCCAGCGCGTTCGAGGAGCGGCCCGGTGTCGACGAGGTGCAGGACCAGCGAGCCGTGCTGGACAAGCTCTTCCGGGTCCTCAACGGCCTGCAGCTCGGAGCGCTCGGCTTCGCCCTCATCCAGCTCGTCGCGGCGGCGCTGCTGATCTCCAACACCATCCGGGTCGCCGCCTTCAGTCGGCGACGCGAGACCGGGATCATGCGCCTGGTCGGGGCGTCCAACTTCTACATCCAGCTGCCCTTCATCCTCGAAGGCGCCGTTGCGGGCCTGGTCGGGGCAGTCCTCGCGGCGGCGGCCCTGGCCGGCCTCGTGCAGTTCCTCGTCATCGACCGGCTCGAGCAGGGCTTCCCCATCACCCGCTACATCGGGTGGAGCGAGGTGTGGGGAACCGTCCCCGTGCTCCTCGTCACCGGTGCTGCCCTCGCCGCCGCGGCTGCCTTCGTGACCCTGCGGCGCTACCTGCGGGTCTGACACTTCTCCCCAGATCCCCTCAAGTCCCCAGCAGGACCCGTCGATCGTGATAGTCCTAGAGCGCCTGCCCTCGGCGGGTGCCTCACGCCTGCCTCCGCCACCTCCGGGAGACCGTCCGTGCGCCGTGCCCGTGCCGTGCTGACCGCCGCTCTCAGCGGCAGCCTCGGCCTCGCTGTCCTCGCGACGGCGGCACCGTCCGTCCCGGTCCTCGCAGCGGCGAGGTCCTCGGTCTCGACGGCCTTCTCCCAGAGCCCCGCTGCTGGCGTCTCCGCCGACGACAAGGCGAAGAAGAAGGCTCTGGACGCCCAGATCTCGGCGTTGCGCGACCAGCTGGACGAGTCCAGCCAGGCGCTGCAGGACGCCGCCGTCGCACTCGCACAGGCCCAGTCCGAGCTGCCCGATGCGCAGGCTGCGGCGGCCTCCGCCAGCGCCGCTCTCGACAAGGCGAAGGCCCACGACGAGGCGGTCGCCGCCCAGCTCCAGCTCGCCGAAGCCGAGCAGGACAAGGGCAAGCGCGCCCTTGCGACGGCCACGGATCGGCTGGCCCAGCAGCAGAGTGACCTGGGTGAGCTCGCTGCGGCCGCGTACCGCTCGGGCGGGATGGGCGAGCTGGCCGTCGCGCTCAACGCCACGAGCCCTGACCAGTTCGCTGACCGCCTCCAGCTGGTCAAGGCCGCGCTCGACGCCGGTGACGCCGCACTCGCCGATCTGGCCACCAGCAAGGCCGACCTTCGCGCAGCCCAGGCCTACCTCGACGCCAAGCAGGCGCAGGTGGCGCAGATGCGCAAGGAGTCGCAGCAGGCGGTGGCCGAGCGGCAGCGCCGGGCGGACGAGGCGACCGCGGCCCAGGCGAAGGTCGAGCAGCTGATCGCGGCACGCGCAGCCGCCAAGCAGACGATCGAGGAGCAGCGCAGGCTCGAGCAGGAGCAGCTGCGCCAGGCCGAGCAGCAGTCGGCGGCTCTGGCCGCTCGCATCAAGAAGGCCGAGGAGCAGGCCGCCCGCCAGCACGCCGTGCCGGCGGGAGTCCCGTCCGGTGCTCTCCAGTTCCCCGCCAACGGTCGGATCTCGACAGTGGCCGGCTACCGCACCAACCCCGTCACGGGCAACCCCAGCTGCCACTCGGGCATCGACATTGCTCCCGGTGGGGGCGCGCCCATCTACGCGGCTGCTGCTGGGGTCGTCATCGCGACCGAGTACACCGCCTGGGACGGCTACACCACCGTCATCGCCCACGGTGGGGGACTGGCGACCTGGTATGCCCACCAGCCCGGCTTCTCAGTGAGCGTGGGCCAGCAGGTGCAGCGCGGGCAGGTCATCGGCTACGTCGGCGCCAGCGGCTTCGCCACGGGGCCCCACCTGCACTTCAATGTCACGGTCAACGGTGTCGCCTACGACCCGATGGGGTGGTTCGGTGGCCCGATGCGCACTGTCGCCTCGCTGTGCCCCAACGGCCCGGCGGTCGTGCTCTAGACGCCCGGCGTCGCGCGTCGCCCGCTCCTAGACTGGGCGGATGCGCCGCACCGTCGTTCGACGTGCCGCCCTGGTCGGTGGCGTCGCGGCCGCCTACCTCGCCGGGGTGCTCACCGGCGCCCTCGGCTCGCACCCCGCGCCCGCGGCACCCTCGACAGCCGGTGGTGTCCTCGACCGCGCTGCCGCCGAGATCGCCGACACCGCCGCCGCCCCTGTCGACCGCGCCACCCTCGAGCGCGCGGCCCTGCGCGCGATGGTCGAGCAGCTGCACGACCGGTGGTCGGCCTACTACCCCGCCGCGCAGTTCCAGTCGCAGCAGGATGCGCTGGAGGGCCGCTACGTGGGGGTGGGACTGTGGCTGCGACCCACCGCGTCCTCCGCCGTCGAAGTGGGTTCGGTGACGCCCGGGTCCCCGGCCGCCCGCGCCGGCCTGCACGTCGGCGACCTCGTCCTCGCCGTCGCCCACCACAGCACGGCGGGCCGCACCGCCGGGGACGTCGCCGCCACCCTCCGTGGTGCGCGCGGCGAGCGCACCGATCTCACGGTCCGGCGGGGCGCGCAGACTCTCGACGTGACCCTGCCTCACGCCGACGTCACCGCCGCCAACGTCAGCGTCGAGCAGCTGCGACCGCGCGTGCTCGACATCCAGATCACGTCGTTCGCGCGCGGAGTCGGACGCCAGGTGCGCCAGGTCCTGCAGCAGGACCCCGAGCGGCACCGTGACGGCGTCGTTCTGGACCTGCGCGGCAACCCCGGCGGCCTCGTCGACGAGGCTGTCGAGGTGGCCGGGGCCTTCCTCGACGGCGGCACCGTCGTCTCCTATGACCGCCGCGGGCATTCCCGAACGACGCTGTCCGCGCCCCCCGGAGGCGACGTCCACACGCCGCTGGTGGTGCTGGTCGACGCCGGCACCGCGAGCGCCGCCGAAGTCGTCTCGGCCGCCCTGCAGGAGCGCAACCGGGCGGTCCTGGTGGGGACGCGCACGTTCGGGAAGGGCTCGGTGCAGGAGCCGGTTGAGCTTCCCGACGGGGGAGCGCTCGAGCTCACGGTCGGGCGCTACTTCACCCCCAGCGGGCGCAGCATCGAGGGAATCGGCTTGACCCCGGATGTCACACTCGCTGCGTCCGATGACCCAGCCGTCGCCCTCCGCCGAGGGGTCGACGTGCTGGCCGGGCTCGTCGCATCACTACCAGGCAGCGGGAGGGGCTGAGCGTGCCCAAGGAGCAGGGCCACAAGCTGATCGCGCAGAACAAGAAGGCGCGCCACGACTACCACGTGGAGACGACCTACGAGGCTGGCATCGTGCTGACCGGCACCGAGGTCAAATCGTTGCGCGCCGGCCGGGCGAGCCTGGTCGACGGCTTCGCCACCATCCGTGACGGCGAGATCTGGCTCGAGGGCGTGCACATCCCGGAGTACACGCAGGGCACCTGGACCAACCACGCCCCCCGGCGTCGGCGCAAGCTGCTGCTGCACCGCGGTGAGATCGAGCGCCTCATCGGCAAGACCAAGGAGAGCGGTGCCACCCTCGTGCCCCTCTCGCTGTACTTCAAGGACGGCAAGGCCAAGGTCGAGCTCGCCCTCGCCCGCGGCAAGAAGTCCTACGACAAGCGGCAGACCCTCGCCGAGCGCGACGCCCAGCGGGAGATGCAGCGGGCCATCGGCCGCTACGCCAAGGGCATGACCCGCTAGCCCGCCGTCTGGGGGAGCCTCCGTCCGGGGGAATCTCACTGGATGCCGCCGCGTTGGAGTGGGTAGTCTGAACGACGCTGGCGGTGGCCGAGGCGGGGAAGCCTGTCGCGGTGCCGGCGGCGCTGCTTGACAACATCACAGGGGGTGAATGGTCTCGACTTCGGACATCTGTCCAGGGGAAGCGGGCCGAGGAGTGCTGGGGTGATCTCGTTAACCATGCCCAGCAAAAGAAACAAGCGCCAATACCAACGCGCACTGCAGCAGCAAGAACGCTTGCGCCCTCGCGGCCTGAGCGACTAGCAACTAACGCTGCGGTCAGCCCGGGGATGCTCCCGACCCGGATGCTGGCCTCATTCAGGGAGCTCAACCTGTCGACCCGGTCACGGGGTCGGTAGGAAAATCAAACAGTGACTGAGCCTGTCGGCAGCTTGCCTGCGTGACTGCCGGGGCTGAGAAAATCACAGCAGGCTGCGCCCGGAGAAGCCTTGTTCTCATGCCGAAGGACGCGGGTTCAATTCCCGCCACCTCCACCCCTGTTCAACCGAAGGGCCGGTCCTGATGGACCGGCCCTTCGTCGTCTGGCGTGACGCCGCCCTAGGATCGTCGGGATGGGTGACCGGGGGACAGTCGTGCCGGCGCCGCCCGACGCGACGAGGCGGTCACGGGCCGAGCTGGTGGCCATCCTCACGGGCTTCACCCTCTACGCGGTCTTCCTGCTGAAGGTGCTGTTCCTCTCCCGTGCCCCCGGGACGCAGCGGTCGGTCAACCTCGTGCCGTTGCAGACCATCAGCTCCTACGTCTCCGCCGGCTCGGCTGGCTTGAGTCCCTTCGCGTGGGCCAACGTGGTCGGCAACGTCGTCCTCTTCATCCCCCTGGGCGTCTACGCGCGGTGGTTCGGCCGTCGCGCACCCGGGTGGCTGGCCTTGCTCGCGGTCGCCGCAGTCAGCGTCGCCGCCGAGGTCCTCCAGTGGGTGCTTGCGGTCGGGTCATCTGACGTGGACGACGTCATCCTCAACAGCCTCGGAGGACTCGTCGGCATCGCGGCAGTCCTGCTGGTGCGCCTCGTGGTGCGCTCACCGACCCGGGTGCGTACGGCCACCGCGGCGCTGTCCTTGCTCTCGGTGCCCGTCTGGTGCTTTCTCATCGTGATCGTGCAGCTGCACCTTTGAGCAGCGGCTAGACCCCGGAGGCCAGCAGGTCCCGGTTGCGGGCGTCGAGACCTCCGGCCGCCGTCCCGGGGTACAGCCACAGCCGGCCCCGGTAGTCGCGGGCGACCAGGTCGCTCACTCGGTCCTGCGACAGGTCCTGCACGCCGGCGATCGCCGTCATCGTCTGCCAGCCACTCGTCCCGATCACGGCGCGGGCGCCGAAGCTGCCACGCCCGTTGCCGTTCGCGCGCCAGAGCCGACCGGCCGAGTCCTTGGCCACCAGATCGGCGACACCGTCCCGGTTGGTGTCGGCGAGGGTGATCCCCGTGGCCGTCGCGTACTGCCACGTGACGAGCCGCCCGACCCCGAGCTTCGCCGCGTTGAGGTAGACGAGGAGTCGTCCGGACGGCGTCCGCTCGACCAGGTCCGGACGGCCGTCGCGGTTGAGGTCGCCGCCGCCAGCGAGCAGGGACTTCGTGAAGCCGCGTGAAGCCAGCACGGACCGGGCACCCAGCGTGCCGTTGCCCCGTCCGGGATAGAGGTAGACGGCTCCGCTGCGGGCGTCGCTGGCGATCACGTCGGCCTTGCCATCACGGTTCCAGTCGCCGCCAGCGGTGACGGTCCGGATCGAGCCCCAGCCGGTCGAGAGTCGCACGGCGCTCCCGACGCCGTTGCTGGTGCCGTCGTAGCGCCACAGCACGCCGGCGGCATCGATGGCGAGTAGGTCCGCCCGCCCATCGCGGTTGAGGTCACCGGCCGCTGCCAGCACGCGCAACGGAGCCTTCGGTCCCGGAGCCGTGGCGGGTTGCGGTGCCGGCTGAGGTGCCGGCTGAGGTGCCGGCTGCGGTGCCGGCTGAGGTGCCGGCTGCGGGGCCGGCACGGGCGCGGGGGCGCTGACTGGAGCGCTTCCGCTGTCGGTGCCCGTCGTCGAGCTGCCGCCGCCGGTCGACCAGTACGACGTCGTACCGGCGGCGCCCTCCGGCGTCAGCGAGACGTGGATGTGGTTGCGATGGCAGGTCGTGTCGTACGCCGAGGTCGCCCAGGCGGTGGTGGCGCAGCTCAGGTATGGCTCCCACGATCCGGCCGGGTTGCCGTTGTGGGGGTAGGCGCGCCACATGGAGTTGTTCCAGATGACGTACATGACGCCGAGCCGCCGCGCCATGGCGTCTGGGTTGCCGTCGGCGTCCGTCGCTGTCAGCCACGACAGGAACGACGCGGCGACGCCCGCCTGGTCGCTCTGGCGGACGTTGATAATCCAGTCGATGGCGCGGTAGTCGTCGTGCCCGCTCTCGGCGGTCGCGCTGCACGTGCGGTCGGTGAGGAAGCCGCCGAAGTTGCCCCACGAGCTGATCAGCAGGTTCGCCAGGCTGTTCGTGCCTGCCTTCGGGGTGCTGTCGCAGCCCTTCTCGCTGATCCACGGGGTGGGCCACCCCTCGATCGGTGCCGTGAACGACACCGGCGCCGGGTCGGCTGACGACGGGGCGGCTGGGCCGACGACCGCAGCGAGCAGGGCGGCGGAGGCAGCGGCGGCGGTGATGGCGCGACGAGACCCGATCCAGCGCATAGCACGGAGTCTCGGCGGCGGCGCCCTCCGGCTTGAGTCATCGCCAGGGCGTGTCGTCACCGAATCGACGCCGATTCGTCCCTTTCAGGCGGTATTGACCTGCTTTGCGTTTCGGGCCGTAACAGGCGGCAACGACAGAGGGCGCTACACGAACGTCAGCACACCTACCTTCAAGCCAAGGAGATCGCGCAGTGATTCGCACCGAGGACCTCTCGACGGTCATGGGCTCGACCCTCTACGCATCCGACGGGGACAAGATCGGCAAGATCGGTCAGGTCTTCCTCGACGACGAGACCGGCCAGCCGGAGTTCGCCACCGTCAACACCGGGTTCTTCGGGTCCAACGAGAGCTATGTGCCGCTCGCCGAGGCGAGCACGACCGGCGACGGCGTCACCGTCCCCTACAGCAAGAACCAGATCAAGGACGCCCCCAACGTCAACCCCGCCGACGGGCACCTCTCGCAGGACCAGGAGCAGGAGCTCTACTCGTATTACGGGTTGAACTACTCCGACAGCCGCTCGGACACCGGGCTGCCCACGACCGGCCGCGACACGGGCACTGCCGCGATGGCGACCGGCGGCCTCGCCCCCGAGACGGCCGGAGTCGGCAACGCCTCGGGTCCCCGCACGGGCACCGCCGACGAGACGACCGCCGCCGTCGGCCGTGACACCTCTGGTCCCACCACCGACGACGCGATGACGCGGTCCGAGGAGCGGGTCCACGCCGGCACCGAGCGAGTCCAGACCGGGCGTGCCCGCCTGCGCAAGTGGGTCGAGACCGAGGACGTCAACGTCACCGTGCCGGTGAGCAAGGAGCGCGCGCGCCTCGTGACCGAGCCCATCACCGACGCCAACCGCGGCGACGCGCTTGACGGCCCGGACCTGTCGGAGGAGGAGCACGAGGCCACCCTCACCGAGGAGCGGCCGATCGTGACCAAGGAGACTGTCCCCGTCGAGCGCGTGCGCGTCGAGAAGGACGTCGAGCAGGACGAGGCGCAGGTCAACGAGCAGGTCCGCAAGGAGCGCATCGGCGCCGAGGGCGACCTCGCCGATGATGGCCGCACTGGTGACAGCGTGGTCGACCTGACTAAGACCCAGGAGCGCCAGGACCGGTAAGACGACGGGCGCCCAGCCCGGCAGGGTCACTGACGCAGGTGAGAGCCTGCAGCAGTGACAGCGATCGCGACGGCCACCTCTGACGGCATACCCGGGGAGGTGGCCGTCGCGCTGTCCTGGCGCGAGGCGCGACCCCTGCGGGCGCTCGGACAGGACGAACCCGACCCCTGGGCGCTGCCGCTGGTCGTCCGCGTCGAGCGAACGGGGGCCCCCGCGCACGAGGCGGTCCTGACGGCGGCGGCTCTCGCCGTCGTGGCACTGCTGGGCGATGCCCGAGTCGCGCCTGGCTCAGGGCCGGAGGTGGACCCCGGTCCGTGGCGCCCCCCGCTCGAGCAGTGGCTCGACGGGCGCATCCGCAAGCTCGCGCGACGGGCCCGTGCCACACGCTGGGACGCGCTGTCGGAGCTGCCCGGCGTCACGGTCGCGGTGCCCGGCGGCGAGGTCCGCGCGCTGCTGCCGCACCCCGTGTCGGCCCCACCGCCCGAGATCGACCGCCTGCAGATCGGCGGCCTCGACCTGCCCGGCGCGAACGACGTTGTCGCTGGGAACCCGTCGTGCTTCCGGCTGCCAGCCCCAGACGCGGCTGCCGGTGTCCCTGCCGGTGTTCCTGCTGATGCCGATAGCGATGCCGAGGTCCGGGCGACCGGGGTCCGCGCGGCCGAGGTCCTGACCATCGCGGTGAATCCGCGCCTGTCGATGACCACCGGCAAGTCGGTCGCGCAGGTCGCGCACGCCAGCCAGCTCGCGCTCATGCTGCTACCCGAGGACCGAGTCGCTGCCTGGGCGTCCGCGGGGTTCCCGCTGCGGCTGACGCCCGCCGACGCACCGGCGTTCGAGGATCTTGTCCGCCGCGAGCGCCCCGAGGACGGGATCGTGGCCGTGCGCGACGCGGGGTTCACCGAGGTGGCGCCCGGCTCGGTCACCTGCGTGGCGCGGCTCGCGGTGCCCTCGCTGTCGGCCTGAACGACGCTCGACGCCTGCGTGGCGCACAGCGCCGGAGCGGTCGAGGTGCCTTAGACCCTCAGGGAGTGCGGCCGTCGGAGCAGGGCCGGTAGTCGGTGTGCTTGCCCGTGTCGAAGCCCTTGACGCTGATGGGGGTGTCGCTGCCGACCACGCTGGTGTCTGCGGTGCCCGAGGGGCTGGGCGAGGCCGACTCGGGGTCACCGCTCTGCGTCGGTGCAGCCGGAGCGAGGGCGGCCTCCCTGTCGCTGTCCGGGATCCAGCTCGGCCACTCCGCGCCGGGAACCTCGGAGATCAGCCCTGCGAGCACCTTGGCCGACGCGTGCGGCTCGGAGAACACCACGCTCGCCTTGCCCACCTGTCCGATGGTCGAGGTCAGGCCGAGGTGGACGACCTTCAGTTTGGTGCCGGTGGCGAGGACGCGGGCGGTGTCGAAGACGGTGCCCATGTCCAGGCCCGCGTCGATCTGCAGGGTGGCTGCGGCGGTGTCGCCGAGGCGGGGCAGCAGGATCGGCAGCTTCGGCGTCAGCAGCTTGCCCAGCGCTGCGGTGATGACGGCCTGCTGCCGCGTCGACCGGCCGAAGTCGCTCGCCGAGGCATCCGTCTGCCACCGGCCGTCGACCTGCACCTGCGTGTGACGGGACCGGGCGAACGCCAGCGCGTTGCGGCCGTCGAGGTGCACGCAGCCGGCGAAGGGGATGTCGAGGTGACTCTTGCTGTCGCGCATCGGCGTCGGGATCTCGATGTCGATGCCGTCGACGGTGTCGGCCAGCCGGGCCGCGGCGACGAAGCTGATCGACACCATGTGGTTCACCGGGATGCCGGTGAGCGAGGTCACCTCGTCGGCGAGGGCCTGCGGCCCGGAGGTCACGAAGATCTCGTTGATGCGGGAGCCGCGCGAGGCGATCCAGGTGTCGCGGGGGATGGACAGCAGCGACAGCCGCCGCTGGGGGGCGTCGAGCACCGCCAGGATGATGGAGTCGGTGAGGCTGTCCTCGCCGCGCTTCTCGACATCGGGGATGTTGTAGCGCTTGGCTTCCTCGGCGGTCATGCCGCGGCTGCCCGTCGTGAAGAGCAGGAACGTCGTGACGTCGTTGAACGCCGCTGGCAGCGACAGCGGCGCAGGCGCAGCGGCCGCACCGCCTCCGGTGCTGCCGCCGCCGACCGGAGCGGCCGTGAAGGTGGGGATCCGCGAGAGCTGCCAGCGGGCGTAGAACAACGTGCCTTCGGAGACGGCGCCGACGGCCACGACGATCGCGAGCAGCACGGTCACCACGCGCCGGACCCGGTGCAGCGTCGACGACGGACGGGTGGCGGCGTGACGCGGGACGTGGGGCCCGCGGCGGGGCACGACCGACCGCGCGCCGCCGCTGGCGGGCACGAGCGTCGGGGGCGGAGTCGTCGAGGTGGAGGACATCAGTCCTCCAGCGTACGGGCGCTCGCCGCGAAGATCGGTCACTTTCGGACACCTCGGTGTCGGCGGTCCCCGCGATGGCTAGCCGGAGCGAGGACACCGATGGTCACCGCCAGCGCGGCCAGCGGCAGGGCGACGGCCACCTCCGCTGACCTCGCCGACAGGTGGTGGGCCGCGAGGACGGGCAGCGCCACGGCCAGGGCCGTGCCCCACGCGCGGGTGACGCTGATGAGGCCGCCCGTCACCGCGCTGTCACGGGGTGGCGCCGCTGCCATGACGAGGGCGTTGTTCGCCGGCGCGAGCACGCCGATGGCGGCGCCGAGCAGCAGCAGCAGCGGGACGAGCACCGCGAGCCGCGAGCCCGCTCCCGCGAGACCCGCCAGCGCCGCCGCCGCGACCACAGCGCCGGCTCGCACCCGGCCGGTGTCCGACCACGCCAGGCGCGAGCCCGGGCCGGCGGTGAGCAGCAGCGCGCCCACCGCGAAACCCACCGGAAGCGCGGCCAGCACCAGCCCGACGATTCCGGCTCCGCCGGCTCGGCCTGTGATGACGACCGGGTACAGCGCCAGCGGCGCGAACAGCAGCAGGTAGCCGGCTGCCGCCGTGACCAGGCCGAAGCCCGCGCCCGGCGCGGACAGGACGCCGAGGGGGATGAGGGGAGCGACGCGGCGGCGTTCGACAGGCACGAGGAACGCTGCGGCCACCACGGCGACGGCGAGCAGTGCTACCGCGACGGGGGCCGGCCAGTCCAGCCCGGAGACGCTGCTGAGCGCGAGCAGCAGGGCGACGCTGGCCAGGCCGAGCAGCACGCCGCCGGGGAGGTCCGCCCGCGCCCGCTCGGCGCGCTCGCGCGTGCGAGGAAGGAGCAGCTGGCCGGCGACGATAGCGACGGCCCCGATGGGCACGTTGACGCCGAAGACCCACCGCCAGCCGACGGTCTGCACGAGGGCGCCCCCGACGACGGGGCCGAGCGCCAGCCCGAGCGCCTGGGCGCCGGCCTGCACCGCAAGAGCCGAACGGCGCTGCTGCGGCGGGGCGCTGAGGGCCACCAGCGCGACGCTGTTGGCCTGCAGGAGGGCTGCGCCGGCTCCCTGGACGGCCCGAGCCGCGAGCAGCCAGGCCAGCGACGGGGCCAGGGCGCAACCGGCGGAGGCTGCGGCGAAGACCGCGAAGCCCCAGACGTAGAGCAGCTTCCGGCCCCGCGCGTCCCCGGCCCGGCCGAGCGGCACGAGCAGGACGGCCAGCACCACGAGATAGGACAGCGAGACCCACTCCACCGCCCCGTAGCTGCTGTCGAGCTCGGAACGGAGTGCGGGGTAGGCGATCGTGACGATGCTGGCATCCAGTTGGCCCATGAACGCGCCGATACAGACCGAGGCGACGGCCGCCCATGGTGCCCACGGTGCCTCGCGGACCCATCGGGGGCGAGGCATCTCCCGCAGCATCACCCGTCCATCCTCGCCCGTGAAGGTGAAAAGATCTTGGAAGCTGCCGCGGACGCCGGATGGTCTGGCGCAGACTGTCGGGCACACGTGGGGGAGGGACGACTCGCATGAGCGCGATGACCGAGCCGGTCAGGCCCGGGTACCTGGAGGACTGGGACGCCCTGGTCTTCCGGCGTCTCGGCGGTGGTCGGTGGGCGCATCTGGGCGGCCGCGGCCGCGGCGAGGGCTGGGCGGGCATCGTCGAGGTCGACGCCGCCGCGGAGCCGCTGCTCACCGATGCGCTCGCCCACGGGTTGCGCCGGGTTCCCGGTGCCACCTCCCGTCACGTGGTGGGGCCGTACTGGGCGGCGTGTGCCGCCCTGGTCGCGGTCTCGGACGACGTCGTCGTCGTGTGGGGCAAGGCGACTCCGTGCAGCGATGTCGACGTGCTGGACGACGCCGAGCTGCAGGCGCGCTCGGCCGCGCTCGCCGAGGAGGTCACGGCCGTCAGCCCTGCCAAGCGGCTGGCCGACGAGCTCGAGGTCCTGCACGCCGTGCAGCGGCTGTCCGGGTCGGTGCACTCCGACCTGCTGGCGGCCCTCCACCACGTGGGGCGGGTGGCCGCCGAGGCGCTGTCCTGTGACATGGCAGCGGTCATGACGGGTGCCGGTGCCCTCGCCGTCGTCGACGCGGGATGGGCCACCGACGACCATCCCGGTGTCGCGGCGCTGCTACGGGAGCTGGCGTCCCGGGAGGACGCCGCGTGCAGCCAGGACACCGGGTTGGAGCCGCTGCCGGTGGCCTTCGCCGGGTCAGAGGACATCGTCAGCTGGCTCGCCGTGCGCATTCCGGAGCCTGTCGGCGGCGCCATCTTCACCGCGCACGTCATGCCCCGCGGGTTCACGCAGCTCTGCCAGCGCCTGGCGGCGCAGCTCGCCGATGCCGCGGGGGTCGTCCTGCAACTGGCCCGCCTCCGCGACGACCTGGAGCGGGCGCTGCGCCGTTCGAGCAACGAGGCGCGCCGCGACCCCCTGACCGGCCTGGCGAACCGCCTCGCGTGGGAGGAGGCACTGGACCAGGTCCGCGACGACCTGGTGCGAGGCCGCACGGTCACGCTCGCCAGCGTCGACCTCGACGGACTGAAGGTGATCAACGACACCCATGGCCACCAGGCCGGCGACGACGTCCTCGTCACGCTGGCGCACGCGCTACAGGGCGTCGTGCGGTCGGAGACCGACGTCGTCGCCCGGCTCGGAGGCGACGAGTTCGGCCTGCTGCTGCGCGGCGGCGACGCCGATCCCGACTCGCTGCTGTCGCGGATCTCCGTCGCGCTCGACGGGCTGCACAGCACCAAGGGGCTGCCCGTGCTCGCCTCGATCGGCGCGGCCGGTGCGAGCGCGGAGCGGGCGGTGTCGGAGGCCTTCCGGAGCGCGGACGAAGCCATGTACGCGCAGAAGCGGCTGCGCAAGAGCTGAGTCGGCCGGCACCCTGCCGGGCCGACCGCGCGCGGCTTTGGCACAGTGAGGCGGTGAGCCTGCTGATGTCGCCCCTCTCCCTCCGTTCCGTCACCTTCCGCAACCGTGCCTGGGTCTCGCCCATGTGCCAGTACTCCAGTGAGGACGGGCTGCCCGATGACTGGCACCTCGTCCACCTTGGCATCCGCGCGGTCGGAGGGGCGGGTGCCGTTATCACCGAGGCAACGGCGGTCTCGCCCGAGGGGCGCATCAGCCCGCATGACACCGGCCTGTGGAACGACGCCCAGACTGAGGCGTGGAGCCGCATCACCGGTTTCCTGACCCAGCACGGCGCTGTCGCAGGGGTCCAGCTCGCCCACGCCGGTCGCAAGGCGTCGACGCCGGCCCCGTGGGAGAACGAGCAGCACGTGGACGGCTACGTCCAGCCGCGCGACGGTGGCTGGCAGACGGTGGGCCCCTCCGCCCTCGCCTACGGCGCACTGCCGGCGCCGCGCGCACTGGGGGCCGCCGACGTGGCCGACGTCGTCGAATCGTTCCGCGCCTCGACGCGGCGGGCGTTGGACGCCGGCTTCGAGCTCGTCGAGGTGCACGCCGCGCACGGATATCTGCTGCACCAGTTCCTCTCCCCGCTGTCCAACCAGCGCACCGACGCCTACGGCGGCAGCTTCGACAACCGGGTGCGGCTCGTGCTCGAGGTGGTCGACGCGGTGCGGGAGGCGTGGCCGGAGCGGCTGCCCCTGCTCGTGCGGATCTCGGCGACGGACTGGGTCGAGGGCGGGTGGGACCTCGAGCAGAGCGTCGCCCTCGCCCGGCTGCTCAAGGCCCGAGGGGTCGACCTCGTCGACTGCTCGAGCGGCGGCCTCGACCCGCGCCAGTCGATTCCCGTCGGGCCCGGCTACCAGGTCCCCTTCGCGGCGGCTGTCCGCGCCCAGGCGGGGATCCCGACCGGCGCCGTCGGACTCATCACCGATGCCGAGCAGGCCGAGGACATCCTCGAGCGCGGCGAGGCCGATGTCGTCCTGCTCGCCCGCGAGCAGCTGCGCGAGCCGCTGTGGCCACTGCACGCCGGGGAGGCCCTCGGCGACGACGTCGCGTGGCCTCCGCAGTACGAGCGGGCACGGCCCCGGCGGTCGCGCTCCGGTGTGGCACCGGCGGCTGGTCCGCGCTGACCTCGAGGCCAGTGCCAAGATGCAGCGCATGACTGCAGCGCCCAGCGTCTCGTACTCGTTCACCGTCCGGCTCGAGGTGCCGGCTCGAGGCAACGTCGTCAGCTCCCTGACGACGGCGGTCGAGCAGGCCGGTGGCGTCGTCACGGCGCTCGACGTATCGGGGTCGGGCCATGAGCGGCTGCAGGTGGACGTCACGGTGGCCGCGAGCGACACCGACCATGCGCGCCGGCTGACCGAGACCCTCGCCGGGCTCGACGGCGTCACGCTCGGCAAGATCTCCGACCGCACCTTCCTGCTCCACCTCGGCGGCAAGATCGAGATGCAGAGCAAGGTGCCGCTGCGCAACCGCGACGACCTGTCGATGGTCTACACCCCCGGCGTCGCGCGGGTGTCGATGGCGATCGCCGAGAATCCCAAGGACGCCCGCCGTCTCACCATCAAGCGCAACACGATCGCGGTGGTGACCGACGGCTCAGCCGTCCTGGGACTCGGCAACATCGGCCCCGAGGCGGCGCTGCCGGTGATGGAAGGCAAGGCGGCGCTGTTCAAGCGGTTCGCCGGGATCGACGCGTTCCCGATCTGCCTCGACACTCAGGACGCCGACGAGATCGTGCGCACCGTGCAGGTCCTCGCGCCCGTGTTCGCCGGCATCAACCTGGAGGACATCTCCGCGCCGCGATGCTTCGAGATCGAGCGACGGCTGCGCGACCTGCTCGACATCCCCGTCTTCCACGACGACCAGCACGGAACGGCGATCGTCGTGCTCGCCGCCCTCACCAACGCGCTTACCGTCGTGGGCAAGCGCCTCGAGGATGTCGCGATCGTCATGAGCGGAGCCGGGGCAGCGGGCACTGCGATCCTCAAGCTGCTGCTCGCCGCCGGAGCGCAGAACGTGGTCGTCGCCGACATCGACGGCATCGTCACCTGCGATCGTCCGGGGCTGAAGGACGACCTGCGGTGGGTCGCCGAGCACACCAACCGCCGCAACGTGTCCGGCACTCTCAAGGACGCGGTTGCCGGCGCAGACGTGTTCATCGGGGTGAGCGCGCCCCGGCTGCTCACCGGAGACGACATCGCGACCATGGCTCCGGACGCGGTGGTCTTCGCCCTCGCCAACCCCGAGCCGGAGGTGGACCCCGTCGAGGCAGCCGAGCACGCCGCGGTCGTCGCCACGGGCCGGTCGGACTTCCCCAACCAGATCAACAACGTCCTGGCATTTCCCGGCGTGTTCCGCGGCCTGCTGGACGCCGCGAGCACGTCGATCACCACCGAGCTGCTGCTGGCCGCAGCTCGCGCTCTCGCCGCGGTGGTCTCACCCGACGAGCTCAACGCCAGCTACATCGTGCCGTCGGTCTTCCATCCCGACCTCGCCGCCCGGGTGGCGGCGGCCGTGCGCGAGGCTGCGCTCGCTACCGGCATCAGCGCGACCGCGCACGTCGCGGCGAGCAGCGAGCCGGGTGACTTCGCTGACGGCGGCCTCGGCGGCGTCCGCGGCGGGGTCATCGGCGAGTGAGCGCTCCCACGCGCGGCGAGCACGCGGCCACCGGGACGCCGTCGCGGCTGGCCTGGCTGGTCTTCGCCGTGGTGCTCGTCATCCATCTCGTCGCGCTCTACGCGCCGAGGGGGGCCGGTGAGTCTCTCTTCCCGGGCATCGACAAGCTCACGCACGCGGCACTCTTCGGTGGGCTGCTCGTCTCGGCATGGTGGCTGGGCGCCGGCCTGCGCTGGCTCGTGCCCCTGCTGGCCGTGCATGCCGTGGAGAGCGAGGTCGTCCAGGCGCTCCTGCTGCCCCACCGCGACGGCAACCTCGGCGACGTCGTCGCCGACTGGGTGGGCATCCTCCTGGGCATCCTTGTGGGCCTGCTCGTGTGTCGGGCGATCCGCTCGCGGGGAGGTCGAGCGCATGCGGGATGAGGAGGCCGACCCCGCCGTTCGCGCCGGGGCGCTGCTGGTGGCGACGCCCGCGCTCGACGGCTCGTTCTTCGAGCGCTCGGTCATCCTGCTCCTCGATCACGACGAGGACGGCGCTCTCGGCGTCGTCCTGAACAAGCCCTCCGAGGTGCCGGTCTCGCAGGTCATGCCCGAGTGGCACGACCTCGCCGGGGAGCCCCGGGTGCTGTTCGCCGGGGGACCGGTGTCGACCGACGGAGCGATGGCCCTCGGGCGCACCCTGGGCACCGAGGAGCCACTCGGCTGGCGGTCGCTGACCAGCTCCATGGGACTGCTCGACCTCGACACGCCACCGCCGCTCGTGGCCGCGGACCTCGCCGGGCTGCGCGTCTTCGCCGGCTACGCGGGCTGGTCGGGCGGCCAGCTGGAGGACGAGGTCATCGAGGGGTCGTGGTGGACCGTGCCCGCCGAGCCCGCCGACCCGTTCTCCGCGGAGCCCGAGCGGCTGTGGCGGCAGGTCCTGCGCCGTCAGGCGTCCTCGCTGGCGATGATGTCGACCTATCCGCCCGACCCCTCCCGCAACTGACGCCGCCGCGGTCACCCGGAAAATGACGCAGCCGCGTTCACGCGGAAAATGACGCCGGCGGGTTCACGCGGAGAACGTGCCCGGCCGCGGCTGGGACCCCGCGCGCACGTAGCCCGGCTGCCATGGGTAGCGCCCCGCCTCGTCGGGATAGCTCAGCTGGAGCAGCGGCACCGAGAACTGTGGTGGCCGCCCGTAGTGCCGGTTGGCGGTGAAGGCGATGGCGCCGGCGTTGGGGACCGACTCCGGCGTGAAAGGCCGCTCCCAGCTGCCGACCTGGTACTCGAGGCCGGGCACCAGGTCCTCCCCGCTCCGGATGCGCTCGCCGACCTCGTTGAGCAGGGCCTGCGCCAGGCTCGCGGGTAGGCCGAACACGAGCAGCTCGGGATGACCCAGACCGAACAGCCCGGTCGTGTAGGCGAACGCCGGTCCCTCCTCGGGGTCCCAACAGGGGCAGCCAGGGAAGCTGCAGCCGCCGAAGACGTAGCAGATGTGCCAGCCGCAGCGGCGGATCACCGACGTCACCTCGGCGTCCTCCTGGTCCAGCCATGCCGTCTCGCGCGCCTCGTCCACGCCGTCTCCTCTCGACACCATCTCTGCGGCACCAGCCCGGCGCCACGGCCGACGCTAGGAGTGAGTCGGTGACGAGTCGCGTGGCGACGGGTTGCCTGTGGATGAGACCCCCACGGCGGGCCGGCTGTGGACCGTCGACGGAAGCGGCGAGGCGACCTATCCTGGCCCGATGAACGCCGCCCGGCCCGCTGCCCGTCCGTCGTCCGCCGCCCCCGCACGCGTGGTGGCCGTGCCAGCTATGACTTCGGCGCCGGAGGGTCCCGGCGGCCCCGGTCTCGACCCGCTCTGGGACTCGCCCGGAGGTGGCACGGGAACCCTCGTCGAGGAGGAGACGCGTCTTCGCCCCACCGACGACGGCGACCACGAGCGGTTCGCCCACTACGCACCCAAGGACCAGATCGTCGAGGCGATGGTCACCGGCACTCCTATCCGCGCCCTCTGCGGCAAGGTGTGGGTGCCGTCCCGCGACCCCAACCGTTACCCCGTCTGCCCGGAGTGCAAGGAGATCTACGAGGGCCTGCCCGACGGCGGCGACGAGAGCTAGGAAATCTCGTCAAGCACCTCGAGCCGCTCGGCATGTCGCCGGACGAACCGGGATAACCTCGGCGGGCCGTGAGTACCTCAGCCGCCTCCTCGCTCCCACCGTCATATCCCCTCCGCGCACCGTGGGGCACCGCCGGTGCGCTGCGCGCATGGCAGCAGGAGGCGCTGGACCGCTACCTGCGTGACCTGCCCCGGGACTTCCTCGCGGTGGCGACGCCGGGGGCGGGCAAGACGACGTTCGCACTGCGGGTGGCAGCTGAGCTGCTGCACCGCGGAATCATCTCGGCGGTCACGGTGGTGACGCCGACCGAGCATCTGAAGACGCAGTGGGCGGAGGCCGCCCACCGCGTTGGCATCCGGCTCGACCCGTCGGGGGGGACCGAGGGGCTGTCAGCGGACTACCTCGGCGTGGCCGTCACCTACGCCGGAGTCGCCGCCCACCCGATGCGCCACCGCCGCCGAGTCGAGTCGCGGCGCACTCTTGTGATCCTCGACGAGATCCACCACGCCGGAGACGCCCTGTCCTGGGGGGAGGCGACGCGGGAGGCGTTCGAGCCAGCGACGCGGCGCCTCGCACTGACCGGCACGCCCTTCCGCTCCGACACCAACCCGATCCCGTTCGTCAGCTACGTGCCCGGCCCCGACGGCATCCGCCGCTCGGCCGCCGACTACACCTACGGCTACGGCAACGCTCTGCGCGACAGCGTGGTGCGTCCGGTCATCTTCCTTGCCTACTCCGGGCAGATGCGGTGGCGCACCTCCGCCGGCGACGAGGTGGCGGCCAGCCTTGCCGAGCCGCTCACCAAGGACCTCACCAACCAGGCGTGGCGCACCGCCCTGGACCCGAAGGGCAACTGGATCCCCAGCGTCCTCAAGGCCGCTGACACCCGCCTGACTGAGGTGCGCCGTCACATGCCTGACGCGGCCGGCCTCGTCATCGCCAGCGACCAGACCAAAGCGCGTGCCTACGCTGCCCTGCTCAAGGAGATCACCGGCACCCGTCCGGCCGTCGTGCTCTCCGATGACCCGAAGGCGAGCTCGCGGATCGCCGCCTTCGCCGACTCCGAGGACCGCTGGATGGTGGCGGTGCGGATGGTGTCGGAGGGGGTGGACGTCCCGAGGCTCGCGGTCGGCGTCTATGCCACGAGCATCGCGACCCCGCTCTTCTTCGCCCAGGCTGTCGGCCGCTTCGTGCGTGCACGCAAGCGAGGAGAGACCGCGAGTGTCTTCCTGCCCAGCGTGACGCCGCTGTTGCGCTTCGCCGGGGAGATGGAGGTCGAGCGCGACCACGCCCTCGACCGCAAGCGCTCCGAGGACGAGGGCATCTTCGCCCCAGAGGACGACCTGCTGGCCGCCGCCAACAGGCAGCAGGACCTTCCCTCGGGCGGGGACCAGCTCAGCTTCGAGGCGTTGGACTCCGAGGCGAGTTTCGACCGGGTGCTCTTCGATGGCGGGGAGTTCGGCTCCGGCGGGATGGCCGGCTCCGAGGAGGAGCAGGACTTCCTCGGGCTGCCCGGCCTGCTCGAGCCCGACCAGGTGACCCGGCTGCTGCAGGCCCGCCAGAGCAAGCACCAGCAGCGAGCGGCGGTCGCGGCACCGGCTGCCACTCCGGACCCAGCTGCCGAACGCGCCACCCACCAGCGTCTCGCCGCACTCCGGCGAGAGCTCAACGGCCTGGTCGGCGCCTGGCACCACAAGACCGGCCAGCCGCACGGCACCATCCACGCCGAGCTCGTGAGGGCGTGCGGCGGGCCGCCGACGGCCCGCGCCACCGCCGAGCAGCTCCAGGCTCGCATCGACACGGTCCGCGGCTGGGCCGTCGGCCGGCGCTGACGCTGCACGCCTGCCAATGACGACGGAGTGCTCATGACTGCCGAGGACACACTCGCGCGCTAGCCGCAGACGCCGACGCCGCCGCGCCCCGAGGGGCGACGACGGCGTCGTTCGTCGATGTGAGCGAGGCGAGAGCCTCAGGGCCTGATGACTCAGGCGTTGTGGCTGTGCGCGTGCTCGCTCTCGGTGGCCTCGACCTGCTTGCGGACCTCGTCCATGTCCAGGCCCTTGGCCTGGGTGATGAGGTCCTCGAGCGCGTTCTCCGGCAGAGCCCCCGGCTGACCGAACAGCGGGATGCCGTCGCGGTAGATCACCAGCGTCGGGATCGAGGTGATGCCGTACGCGGCGGCGAGCTGCTGCTGGTCCTCGGTGTCGACCTTCGCGAACGTCGCGTCCGGGTGGCGCTCCGAGGCGGCCTCGAACACGGGCGCGAACTGACGGCACGGGCCGCACCAGGAAGCCCAGAAGTCGATGAGCACGAGCCCGTCCTTGACGGTCTCGTCGTGGGTCTCGGTGGTCAGTGCAACGGTGGCCATGACGGCCCCTTCCTGCGTGACTGCGTGCTTGCTACTGGGTCCAACGCCTCGCGTCCCGGGAGACTTCCCGGGACGCGAGGCGATCCCCGTCATTCCCGAACGGCGTAGCGGGCCGCCTCGTCGGTGCGCAGCGTGAGGCCCAGACCCGGGCGCTCCCGGCTCGGGGTCACGGTGCCGCCCTGCGGGTCGAGCGTGCCTTCGAAGAACAGCTCCTCAATCCGCACGTGGTCGTGGAACCACTCCAGGTGCCGCACGTTCGGCGTCGCCACTCCCGGATGTGCTGCGAGGTTGGGGGCGCAGTGCGCCGATACCTGCAGCCCGGAGCCGGCGGCGACGGCGGCGATACGGAACCACTCCGTGTAGCCGCCGCACCGGGTGACATCGACCTGCAGGCAGTCCACCGCCCGGGCGTCGATCATCCGGTCGAAGTAGACGAGGTCGTAGCCGTACTCCCCGGCCGCGACATCGGCCGTGATCTGCCCGCGGATCTCGTGCAGACCGGCGAGGTCGTCGCTGCTGACAGGCTCCTCGAACCAGGTGACGCCCAGCGCGTCGTAGCGGCGCCCCATCCGCACAGCCTGGCCGACCGTGTAGCCGCCGTTGGCATCGACGAAGACCTCGACCTCGTCGCCGACGACCGAGCGCACCAGCTCCACCCGGTGCAGGTCGCGCTGCTCGCGGCTGCCCCACGACTCACCGATCTTGAGCTTGACGCGGGGGATGGCCTGCTCCTTGGCCCAGTGCCGCATCTGCTCGACGGTGCGCTCGTCGTCGTAGGTCGTGAAGCCGCCGCTGCCGTAGACCTTGACGTCCTCGAAGCAACGCCCCAGCAGGTCGGCGACGGGGACGCCGAGCAGCCGGCCCTTGAGGTCGTGCAGCGCGATGTCGATCGCTGACAGCGCGCAGCTGCCGATGCCTGGACGGCCGATGTTGCGCAGCTGCCGCTGCACCGCCACCCAGGCGCCGGTCGTGTCGAGCGCCGGCCGGTGCAGCACCTGGTCGCGGAGCGCGCCCTCGATGAGCGGCCGACAGGCCGGCGAGGCGTAGGTGTAGCCGATGCCCTCGGTGTCACCAGACCGGGCGCGGACCAGGACCATCGTGGTCTTGTCCCACGTCATCGTGCCGTCAGCCTCCGGGCTGTCGGTCGGGACGGTGTAGACCTCGACGCTCAGGTCGTCGATCGTCGCGTCCGTGACGCTTGCGCGACCCTGCGTGCCGCTCATGCCGCACCTACCGACGACGTCGTTCGGGAGGTCTCCGGCACCCGGGCGCCGGATCGCCCGCCGGCGACGAGCAGGTCGGCGCACCGGGCCGCGAGCGCCATGATGGTCAGGGCCGGGTTCGCGCTTCCCTGAGTCGGCAGGACGCTGCCGTCGACGATGAGCACGTTGGGGCAGTCGAACATCCGGTGGTCCGGACCCACGACCCCCTGCGTCGCGTCAGCCCCCATGCGGGCGCCGCCGACGAGGTGGGCGACGCGGTCGCTGGTCATCACGTTCGAGCCGCCCGCGGCGTTCATGATCTCGGTGATGACCTTGGTGGCCGCGCCCATCAGCTTCTCGTCGTTCTCGCACCGCGAGTAGGTGAAGCGGGCCACCGGAATGCCGCGGCGGTCCTTCTCCTCGTCGAGAGTGACCCGGTTGTCCGGCAGCGGCAGGAACTCGCACAGCGCGCCCATGGTCGCCCAGTGCACGAAGTCCGTCGCGTTCTCCCGCAGCGGCCGTCCCCACATGCCGCGTCCCGTCCAGTGCTTGGCCCACTGGATCGGCAGCGGTGACACCGTCTGCAGCGAGAACCCGCGCTTGTAGGGCTTGTCCGGCTGGGTCTCGTAGAAGGCCTCGGACGAGATCGAGGGCGGCGGCGCCTTGTAGGACCGGATCTCCTCATCGAACCGGCCGGCGATCTGCGGTGCTCCCTGCACCATCAGGTAGCGCCCGAGCAGGTCGTGGCCGTTGCCGAGGCCGTCGGGATGAGCGTCGGTCGCGCTGTTGAGCAGCAGTCGGGGCGTCTCGATGGAGTAGCCCGCGACGGCGACATGCCGGGCGCGCTGACGATGCACGTGCCCGGTCATCTCGTCGACGTACTCGACGCCCGTCGCGAGATTGGTGCTCGCGTCGACGAGCACCCGGGTCGCGAACGACGCCGGACGCACCTCCGCGCCGTGCTTCAGCGCATCGGGGATGTGAGTGATCAGCGGGGAGGCCTTGGCGTTGACCTTGCAGCCCTGCAGGCAGAAGCCGCGGTAGATGCAGTGCGGGCGGTGGCCGAAGCGCCCGTTGCTGATCGCGACGGGGCCGACCCGGACGTCGATGCCGGCGTTGAGGAACCCGCGCATCAGGATGTCGCCGTTGCCGCCGATCGGGTGGGGCGACTGCGGGTAGCTGTGCGGGTCACCCCAGGGCCAGTCCTGACCGGCCACCGGCAGCTCCTGCTCGATGGCCTCGTAGTACGGCTTGAGGTCCCAGTAGCTGATGGGCCAGTCCTGGCCGACACCGTCGCGTGTCTTGGTCTCGAAGTCGGAGGGATGGAAGCGCGGGGTGTAGCCGGCGTAGTGCACCATCGAGCCGCCGACTCCGCGGCCGGAGTTGTTGCTGCCCATCTCGACGGGGTTGTTGCCGTCGATGACCCGCGTCTCGATCCAGTAGAGGTCACGGGCACCGGCCTCGTCGCTCACCCAGTCGCGGTCGGGATCCCAGAAGGGCCCAGCCTCGAGGACGACGACCTTCCATCCAGCCCGCGCCATCCGCTGGGCGAGGGTGCCGCCCCCGGCGCCAGCGCCGACGATGACGAGGTCGACCTCGTCGTTCTCGTCATAGCGACGCATACTGTCGCGCAGGTCCCAGTTGGTCCGCGTCCCGTCGAGGGGAAGCAGCCACGCCGACTCGTTGCGCCGGCGGACGCTGTTCATGAAATCGCCCCTCTCACTCGGACTCCTCGCTGTCGTTGCTGTCAGTGCCGGTGGCAACCGGGCCCTGCGCTGCCGTGTTGTCGGCGCTGTCGTCGCTGGCGTGCGCGAGCGGCTTGTCGCCTGCCGGTGGATGCGGATGCGGTGCCGGCAGGGCCGACGAGCCGTCGATCATCCGCTCCTGCAGCTCTGCGACCTGGCTGGCGTGCTGCGGCCCCATGTCGAACTCCGGCTCGTCGCCCGCCGCCACCCGTTCAGAGCGCAGCGATGAGGGCCAGTGCAGTCCCTCGTCCTTGGTCTCCCATGGCTCCCGCTTGTTCACCCCCGCGGACTTGTAGCCGCGGGGATAGGCCGGGCCACCGAAGCCGATCTCATTCCAGGACCATGGATGCCGGTAGAAGGCATCTACCAGGTAGCGAGTCCAGAGGTTCCAGACTCGCTCGCACGGCATGTCGCCGAAGTGACCGGCGCCGTCGGAGCCGCGGCCCTCGGCGATCTCGGTGATCAGCTCCGAGCGCTGGAGGTCGTCGATCTCGGCGAAGCCGTTGCCGCGTCGCACCCGAGCCATCTCGTCGAGGGCCGCCAGGGAACGCTGCCACGCCTCGCGATCGGAGGGCATGTCGGCGAAGCGGTAGCCGTCGGTCTCCCCGTCGGCCATGCGTTGGTCGATGACCGGGACGATCGGCACCCTCGGCTCGGTGTCCTGGTCCAGGACCAGGTCCGAGAGCGGCTGCAGGATCGCTGCCTCCTTCGGGGTGAAGAAGCGGAGCGCGCCGGGACGCTGCAACCTGGCGAGCACCACCCGTCGCGTCGGCTCATCCCACCGGTCGACCTCCCGCAGGACGTCATAGCCAGGGAAGCGGCTCGGACGTCCGTTGGGGGTCTGACCGGTGTGATGGCCCTGGACGATGTGGTGGAGCTGTCTCGGTCGCGCGCCGTCCGGTGTCGTGCCCGGCGACCACGCCTCTGTCCGGCCCTTCTCCCGGGGTCGACGCATCGGTCACTGCTCCCGGCGCAGCACGGCGGCGAGCAGTCCCATGCCACCGACCATCGTCATGAGCAGCGGGGCGATGGGGGGCGGCCCCATCTCGCCGTTGTAGCGCGGCAGCTTCCAGCCGCCCGGGCGCTGAGCGATGCCCCGAGCGTGGAAGTAGGTGCCCTGCACACCGGTCGCGACAATCGCCGCACTAGCAATCGGAAGGGCGGTCTTCGCGGCGCGCTTGCTCACGGCACCGGCGATGCCGGCAGCCGCGCCAACCGGCCCCATGACGACGGGCAGCCACATCCAGGTGTTGCCGAAGGAAGCCCGGTCGTGCTCCATCCAGATCTCGCCAGACACTGCGAGCGAGCCCACCGCCGTGAGGGCCGACAGCGATCGCTCGAAGTGCCCCGTGCGCACGTTGCGCAGCATGCGGTCGAGCAGGTGCTCCCGGCGCTGCCCAGGTGACGTGAGCAGAGCCATCAGTGCTTGACCTCCGAGTGGCCACCGGGCAGGAAGTCCTGCACCTTCTCCTTGATGCCTTCCTTGACCATGCCCCAGGTGTCGGCGTCGCCGCCGAGCACGGCCTTGCCCGCCTTCTCGATCTGCTCCCAGGTCGCGTGCGGCGGAATCGGCGGAATCGAGGCGTCGGTCATGAACTCGATCAGGGTCGGCCGGTCAGCCGCCAGCGCCTGCTCCCAGGCCGGCTTGACGCCCTCGGGGGAGTCCACCTTGATCCCGAGGAAGCCCAGGCTGCGGGCGTAGTCGGCGAAGGGGAACGACGGCAGGTGCTGCGACGGCAGGAACTCCGGCGAGCCGGCCATCGCTCGCATCTCCCACGTGACCTGGTTGAGGTCGTTGTTGTGGAGGACGCCGATGATCGCCCGCGGGTCCTGCCAGTCCTGCCAGTAGTGCTTGATCGTGATCAGCTCGTTGATGCCGAGCATCTGCATGGCCCCGTCGCCCACGAAGCCGATCGCGGGACGGTCCGGGTGGGCGAACTTGGCACCGGTCACGTAGGGCGCGCCGGGGCACATCGTGGCGAGGTTGCCTGAGAGAGACCCGCGCATGTCGCCGCGCATCTTGATGTGGCGGGCGTACCAGTTCGCCGACGAGCCCGAGTCGGCGGCGAGAATGGCGTTGTCGGGCAGCAGCGGCGAGAGCTCGGCGAAGACCAGCTGCGGGTTGATCGGGTCGGCGGACACAGCGGCCCGGCGCTCCATGACCTCCCACCAGCGCTTGACGTCGCTCTCGATCTTGTCGCGCCAGCTCCGGTCGCTCTTGGTCTGCAGCAGCGGCAGCAGACGCTGCAGGGTTGCCTTGGCGTCTCCCACGAGGTTGACCTCGAAGGGGTAGCGCATGCCGATCATCGTGGGGTCGGCGTCGATCTGGACGGCTCGAGCCTGGTCGAGCGGCGGGAAGAACTGCGTGTACGGGAAACTGGACCCGACGACGAGCAGCGTGTCGCAGTCCATCATCATCTCGTAGCTCGGGCGGGTCCCGAGCAGCCCGATGGAGCCCGTGACGTAGGGGAGGGTGTCCGGCAGGGAGTCCTTGCCGAGCAGCGCCTTCGCCACACCACCGCCGAGGGTCTCGGCGACCTGCATGACCTCTTCCTTGGCCCCGCGGGCGCCCTGGCCAATCAGGATCGCCACCTTGGAGCCGGCGTTGAGCACGTCGGCCGCGCGCTTGACGTCGTCCTCGTGCGGGACGTGGGCCGCGTAGGTCATGCCCAGGCTGGAGGGGACCTCCTTGAAGGCGTGCGTCGGCGCGACGTACTCCTCCTCCTGCACGTCGCTGTGGATGATCAGCGCCGTGACGGTGCGACGGGAGGTCGCGACTCGGATTGCGCGGTCGAGCACGTTGGGCAGCTGCTTGGGCGAGCTGACCGTCACGCAGTACTCGTTGGCGACGTCCTTGAGGAGGTTCTGCAGGTCGACCTCCTGCTGGTAGGCACCGCCCATCGCACTGCGCGCGGTCTGTCCGACGATGGCCACGACGGGCACGTGGTCAAGCTTGGCGTCGTAGAGACCGTTGAGGGTGTGGATCGCTCCGGGGCCGGACGTCGCGAAGACGAATCCGGGCTTGCCCGAGAACTTCGCGTAGGCGCACGCCTCGAAGGCGGCGAGCTCCTCGTGTCGCGCCTGGATGAACTTGGGGTCGTCCTTGGCCCGCTCCCAGGCGGCCAGGATGCCGTTGATGCCGTCTCCGGCGTAACCGAACACGGTATCCACGCCCCACTCCCGGAGGCGGGCGAGAAGGAAGTCTGCGGTGGTCTGCGTCATGGCACGCTCCAGAAGTCGGGTGCAGCTCTCGACTCCTGAGCACTTGCCGAAAAGCAAGCGACTCAAACGCCTGCGTCGTTTCGGTTTGCGAGTCTTAGGAGGTGCCCGCGACCGCGTGGGCCAGCGGCAGCACGCGGTACGGCACCTGGGTGGCGAGCGCGACGACGGTGGACGTGCGCTGGATGCCGGGGGAGGCGACGACGAGGTCGATGACGCGCTGCAGGTCGGCGTTGGAGCGGGCGACGATCCGGCAGAACATGTCCGCGGCCCCGGTGATCGTGTACGCCTCCAGCACCTCCGGGATGCCAGCCAGGTGCTCCGCGACGGCCTCGTGGCCGTGGCCCTGTCGGATCTCGAGGGTCGCGAACGCCGTCACCGCGAACCCCAGGGCGGCGGGGTCGACCTGCGGGCCAAAGCCCTGAATGACGCCGGCGGAAGCCATCCGGTCCAGGCGTGCCTGCACGGTCCCGCGGGCTGCTCCCAGCCGTCGCGACGCCTCCAGCACGCCCACGCGCGGCTCGTCGGTGAACAACTGCAGCAGAGCGGCGTCCAGCGCATCGAGCGGCGAGTGTGCTGCGGACATGATGCCTCCCTCCGTCGTTCGAGCATTATGCGGCCTCTTCGCGTGGAGGCTGTACAGATCGCCTAACGAGCAGCCTGCCGCCCTCGGAAAAACCGACAGAGTGACCAGCCCAATCGGCGCAGGTTGCTCACACCGCGGCGGTGCGGGAAGGTGCGCACCTACAGCCACACGCCGAGGAGGACTCGTGACGATCGACAGTGTGCTCACGCCCGAGGAGCGCCAGGCCGACCTCGACCTGCAGCAGCTCAAGCAGCTCGTGGGCCTGGTGGAGTATGACGAGACCAAGGACGTCTTCCCCGTGACGGCGATGGACGCCGCGGTCTTCGTCTGCGGCAATGCCACGCAGACCGCGCAGTTCTACCAGCTTGCGTTCGGGATGGACCTGGTTGCCTACGCCGGCCCGGAGACTGGGCGCCGTGACTCGGTGTCCTACGTGCTGAAGTCCGGCTCGGCGCGATTCGTCATCAACGGCGGCGTCCACCCCTCGAGCCCGCTGCTCGACCACCACCGCAAGCACGGCGACGGCATCTCCGACATCGCTCTCGAGGTGCCCGACGTCGACAAGTGCATCGAGCACGCGCGCTCGGTCGGCGCCACGATCCTCGAGGAGCCGCACGACGTCTCCGACGAGCACGGCACCGTTCGCATGGCGGCGATCGCCGCCTACGGCGACACCCGGCACAGCCTCGTGGACCGCTCGCGCTACTCCGGCCCCTACCTGCCCGGCTACGTGGCCCGTGAGACGACGGTGACGCGCCCGGCGGACGCGCCGAAGCGCCTCTTCCAGGCCATCGACCACATCGTCGGCAATGTCGAGCTCGGCCGCATGGACGAGTGGGTGGAGTTCTACAACAAGGTCATGGGCTTCGTGAACATGGCCGAGTTCATCGGCGACGACATCGCGACGGACTACTCCGCGCTGATGAGCAAGGTGGTGTCAAACGGCAACCACCGCGTGAAGTTCCCGCTCAACGAGCCGGCGATCGCGAAGAAGAAGTCGCAGATCGACGAGTTCCTCGAGTTCTACGACGGCGCTGGCGCACAGCACGTCGCGCTGGCCGTCAACGACATCCTGTCGACGGTGGACCGTATGCGCGCCAACGGGGTGCAGTTCCTCGACACTCCCGACAGCTACTACGAGGACCCCGAGCTGAGGAAGCGCATCGGCGAGGTGCGCGTCCCGATCGAGGAGTTGCAGCAGCGCAAGATCCTCGTGGACCGCGACGAGGACGGCTACCTGCTGCAGATCTTCACCAAACCGATCGGCGACCGGCCCACGGTGTTCTACGAGCTGATCGAGCGCCACGGCTCACTGGGCTTCGGCAAGGGCAACTTCAAGGCGCTGTTCGAGGCCATCGAGCGGGAGCAGGAGCGCCGCGGCAACCTGTGAGGCCGCCAGGCCGAGCAGGTTGCCGCGAGACAGCACTGCGGCAACCTGTGAAACCGGCGGTACGACACACGAAAGGGCCGGCACCTTTGAGGTGCCGGCCTTTTCTGTCGTGATGACGATAGCGGCTCATCCCAATCGGGGGTGTAGGAGTTGGGGTCTGAAGCCGCCGGTCTCGAGCAGGCTTCGGGCGATGTAGTTGGTCAGGTTGCGGAACCCGAGTGCGGAGCCGCGCAGGTGTTCGAGCCGTCCGTTGAGCGCCTCGGTCGGCCCGTTGCTGGTGCCGGGTCGTTCGAAGTAGGCGAGCACGTCGGCGGCTCGCTTCTTCAGGGTCCGGCCCAGGGTGGTGAGCTCGGTGAGCACCTTGGGGACGCCGGCGCTGAGGTCGGTGATCAGCTTCTCCATGAGCTCGCGGCCACGTTGCCGGTCCTCGTGGCGATAGGCGGCGATCATGCGCTGGTAGACACACCAGGTCGCCTCGACCTCGACGTGAGCGTCATCAACGAACAGCGCGCGTAGCCTGTCGCTCTGCTTGTTGGTGAGCAGGTCCGCGCCGGTGTGCAGCGTGCGCCGCGACTTGTAGAGCGGGTCGTCCCTGAACCCACGGTGCCCGTGGATCGCGAGTTGGACCCGGCGCCGGCACCTGTCGAGGGCGTCACCGGCCAGGCGCACGACGTGGAAGGG
>JBQCDV010000083.1:0-12200 GCA_051960855.1 Actinomycetales bacterium | reverse complement strand
GCGACGGCCACGCGCTGCTCGGTCATGGCAACCATTGTCTCTACTTCCGCCCTCAGTTCGGTCAACCGCGCCTGAAGTGCCGCCACCTGATCCTCGAGCTCGAGGATGCGCTTGATGCCGGCGAGGTTGACACCATCCTCCTGGGAGAGACGCGCAACTTCACGGAGCTTGGCGATATCGCGCAGCGAGTAGCGGCGGCCACGGCCGGTCGCCCGGTCGGGGGACACGAGGCCCAGCCGGTCGTACTGCCGCAGCGTCTGCGGGTGCAGACCGCTGAGCTCCGCGGCGACGGAGATGACATAGAGCGCGGCACTCTCGTCGAGCGGTAGACCGAAGCCGCCGTAGCTGCCCACGCGCCGGTCGCCCATCACGCAGACCTTGCCTTGGCGAGCAGCGCGGCGCGTGGGTCGGCCGCGCCGTCGGCGAGTCGCGCCTCGCGCAGCGCTTCGACGGCCGAGCGGGTCGCGTCGTCCAGAGTGGCGGGCACCTGAACCTCGACGGTGACCAGCAGGTCGCCGGTGGTCCCGTCCTTGCGACGGATCCCCTTGCCGCGGACGCGGAAGGTCCGGCCGTTAGCGGTGCCCGCCGGCAGGCGCAGTCGGACCGTGCCGCCGGCGAGTGTCGGCACCTCGATCTCAGCGCCGAGGACGGCCTCGTCGAATCCGACCGGGACGGTGACCGTGAGGTTGTCGCCCGTGCGGCCGAAGACCGGGTGCGGACTGACGTGCACGAGGACATAGAGGTCGCCGGGCGGCCCGCCTCGTTCCCCGGCCGCACCCTTGCCCTTGAGCCGGACGCGCTGGCCGTCGCTCACACCGGCCGGGAGCCGCACCTGCATCGTCCGGGTGCTGGTGGCCCGGCCGCTGCCGTGGCATTCGGGACAGGGGTCGTCGACCACGAGACCGCGGCCGCGGCAGTCCCGGCACGGCTCGCTGAAGGCGAAGGCTCCCTGGCCCCGGCTCGTGGTGCCCGAGCCCTGGCAGGTCGGGCAGACCCGGGGAGTCGTGCCGGCGCGGGCTCCGGTGCCGTGACAGGCCGGGCAGGAGGCCTCGCTGGTCATCCGGATCGGCACGGTGGAACCGTCAGCCGCGTCGCGGAAGGCGAGCGTGACCTCGCTCTCGATGTCCGCGCCGCGCCGGCCCGCCTGCCGGCGTGTGCCGCCGCCGAACAGGCCACCGAAGATGTCTCCGAGACCCCCGGCGCCGGCTGTGCCACCGCCGGTGCCGGGAGCCCCGCCGCCGAAGAGGTCGTTGAAGTCGAAGCTGAAGCCGGGGCCGCCAGGGCCGCCGGCACCCCCTCCGGCCCCGGGGTAGCGGAACCCCCCGGAGCCGAAGAGAGTGCGCGCCTCGTCGTACTCCTGGCGCTTCGCGGCGTCGGAGAGCACCCCGTAGGCCTCACCGACCTCCTTGAACCGCGTCTCGGCGGCGGCGTCGCCGGTGTTGTGGTCGGGGTGGTACTGCCGAGCCAGCTTGCGGTAGGCACGCTTGATCTCGTCAGCGCTGGCGTCCTTGGACACGCCCAGGACCTGGTAGTAGTCCTTCTCCAGGTAGTCCCTGGTGCTCAACCCCGACCTCCTCTCGTGTGAGAGCTCGCTGGTGGTGACCCATCCGGATGAGATCTAGCAGCGTCACTCGGGCGTGGCGACCGCGACCCGCGCCGGGCGCAGCACGCGCTCACCCGATGCCAGGGACAGCCGGTAGCCGGGCTGCAGGATCTGCGTCGCCGTTGGCTCGGTGACCTCGCCGTCCGCAGTCTGCATCAGTGCCTCGTGCACCTGCGGGTCAAACGGCTCACCCGGCTCGCCGTACCGCGTCAGACCCACCTTGGCGAGGGTGCCCTCGAGCCGCTCGGCGATCGCCTTGAACGGCCCGCTGTCGAGGTCCCCGTGCTGACGCGCGAGGTGGATCTCGTCGAGCACGGGCAGCAGCTCGGACAGCAGGCTGACCAGCGCTGCCTCCCGCGCTACGTCCCGGTCGCGCTCGACACGGCGGCGGTAGTTGACGTACTCCGCCTGGAGGCGCTGCAGGTCCGCTGTGCGCTCGGCCAACTGCGTCTCGAACGACGCTGCCCCTGGCGCGCCGTCCGCGGTCGCCGTCTCGTTGGCGCCGGCTGCGGCACTCGGGTCAGCGGCCGCCGCCCCGGCGGTGGGGGCCGCCGCCCCGCTGTCCGCAGTGGGGTCACCGTGGGGCGGGGTGGCGGTCTCCTGGACCGGGTCGGGAAGGCCGTCGCGCTCCTCGGGCATCACTGGCCCTTGCCCGCGGCCTCGTCGTCGACGATCTCGGCGTCGACCACGTCGTCCTCGGCGCCAGCCCCCGCACCGGCAGAGCCCGCACCGGCACCCGCACCGTCAGCAGCGGCGTTCGCGCCCTGGGACTGGGCGTACATCGCCGCACCGAGGGACTGGCTGGCCTTGGCGAGCACGTCGGTCTTGGTCTTGATCTCGTCGATGCTGGCGTCGTTGCCCTGCTCGAGGACCTTCTTGAGGTCGGCCAGAGCCGTGTCGACCTCGCCGCGGCTCTCGGGGAGCTTGTCGGCGTTGTCCGACAGGAAGCGCTCGGTCTGGTAGACGAGCTGCTCGGCGGTGTTGCGGGTCTCCACCTCCTCGCGGCGGCGGCGGTCCTCCTCCGCGTGCTGCTCGGCCTCGCGGACCATGCGGTCGATCTCGTCCTTCGGCAGCGCTGAGCCACCGGAGATCGTCATCGACTGCTCCTTGCCTGTGCCGCGGTCCTTGGCCGACACGTGCACGATGCCGTTGGCGTCGATGTCGAAGGTGACCTCGATCTGCGGCACGCCGTGCGGCGCCGGGGGCAGGCCGGTCAGCTCGAAGGTGCCGAGCTTCTTGTTGTGCGCGGCGATCTCGCGCTCGCCCTGGAAGACCTGGATCAGCACGCTGGGCTGGTTGTCCTCGGCCGTGGTGAAGACCTCGGAGCGCTTGGTCGGGATCGCGGTGTTGCGCTCGATCAGCTTGGTCATGATCCCGCCCTTGGTCTCGATGCCGAGGGACAGCGGGGTCACGTCGATGAGCAGGACGTCCTTGCGCTCACCCTTGAGGACACCTGCCTGCAGGCTGGCGCCGACGGCGACGACCTCATCGGGGTTGACGCCCTTGTTGGGCTCCTTGCCGCCGGTCAGCTCGCGCACCACGTCGGTGACGCCCGGCATGCGGGTCGAGCCGCCGACGAGCACCACGTGGGTGATGTCGCTGAGCGAGACGCCGGCGTCCTTGATGACCTGGTGGAACGGCGCCTTGGTGCGGTCCAGCAGGTCGGCGGTCATCTGCTGGAACTGGGCGCGGGTGAGGCGCTCGTCCAGGTGCACGGGGCCGTTCTCGGTCATGGACAGGTACTGCAGGTTGATCGAGGTCTCGGAGGCGCTGGACAGCTCGATCTTGGCTCGCTCGGCGGCCTCACGCAGCCGCTGCATGGCGATCTTGTCGTTGGACAGGTCGATGCCGTAGCTGTTCTTGACCTGCTTGAGCAGGAAGTCGACGATCCGCTGGTCCCAGTCGTCACCACCGAGGTGATTGTCACCACTGGTGGCACGGACCTGGATCGTCGCGAAGCCGTCCTCGTCCTTGCCCACCTCGAGCAGGGACACGTCGAAGGTGCCGCCACCGAGGTCGAAGACCAGGATCAGCTCGTCCTCGTTGCCCTTGTCGAGGCCGTAGGCCAGGGCAGCGGCGGTCGGCTCGTTGATGATGCGCAGGACGTTGAGGCCCGCGATCTCCCCGGCCTCCTTGGTGGCCTGGCGCTGAGAGTCGTTGAAGTAGGCCGGGACCGTGATGACGGCGTCGGTCACCGGCTCGCCGAGGTAGGCCTCCGCGTCGCGCTTGAGCTTCTGCAGCGTGCGCGCGCTGATCTCCTGGGGCGTGTAGCCCTTGCCGTCGATGTCGTCGGTCTTCCAGTCGGTGCCGATGTGGCGCTTGACCGAGCGGATGGTGCGGTCGACGTTGGTGACCGCCTGGCGCTTCGCGACCTCCCCGACCAGGACCTCGCCGTTCTTGGCGAACGCGACGACACTCGGCGTCGTGCGCGAGCCCTCGGCGTTCGCGATGACGGTGGGTTCGCCGCCCTCGAGAACGGCGACAACTGAGTTGGTGGTGCCAAGGTCGATGCCGACCGCACGTGCCATGAAAGGTCCTCCTCGGAAACCGCCCTTGCGGGCGGGCAGGTTGAGCGGGTCTGACTCAAGTAACGCCTCGAGTGTGGTGCCGTGTTCCCGCACTGTCAAAACCAGAGGCACAAAAGTTGAGCCGCTTCGTAGCAAGAGTGTCGGGTCGCCCGGGGGCCGTGCGGCGAGAGCTGGTCAGAGCCGCGCCGCAGCCACCGCCGCCAGGGTCGGCAGCAGCCCGAGCAGCAGCAGCGCCCAATCGCCGAGGCGCCAGGGCGAGGGCCGGGCCCACGTCCGCCGTGGGTGGCCGCCGCGACCGAAGGCCGCGAAGCCGCGGGCATCCATCGCCACCGCGGTCTCCGTGCCGTGCCGGACCGCGCCGACCAGCAGCCCGAACGTCAGCGCGGCCACGTCGCGCACCCGTGCGCTCACCCCCGACAGGCCGCGCGTCCCGCTGCCCGAGACGCCGCGGCTGCGTCGCGCCCGCGCCAGCTGCTCCCAGTCCTCCCCGAAGCCGTCGACCCGCTGCAACGCCACCACCGCCGCGAGCACGGGCCGGGCGGGCAGTCGCAGCCGCTGGGCCAAGGCGTCACCGAGGGCGCTGGGCTCGATGGCCGCCGACACCAGAGCCGACGGCAGCACCAGCACGAGGATCCGCAGCAGCGCGGTCACCGCGAGACCGAGGTCGTGCTGCAGCACCAGGCTGCTCAGCGCGACGGACGCCCCGGCGACCAGTCCCGGCACCGCCCGCCGCGCGGTCGGGCCGACTCGCAGCTGCCGTTCTCCGGGCGCGAGCAGCAGGACGGCGGCAGGGACGAGGACGACGAGGACGGCGAGGAGGGCGGCGGACGCCGTTCGCAGATCGGAGCAGAGCAGGGCCGCTGGGATCGCGAGCAGCGCCACGCCGAGCAGTGCGAGCGGGTTGCGCGAGCTCACGGCGACACCCCGGCGTCCTCGACGACCCGGCCTTCCCGAACGACGAGGCGACGGCGCGCCACCGCCGTCACCAGCTGCTCGTCGTGGGTGGCCAGCAGCAGGGCGCCGGTCTCGGCGTGCTCGGCGAGCAGGCCGCTGACCGCGTCCCAGGTGTGGCGGTCGAGGCCGACCGTGGGCTCGTCGGCGCAGACCAACTCGGGACCGGCGGCGAGGGCAGCGGCGACGACGAGACGCCGGGCTTCGCCACCCGAGAGGGACCGGGGGTCGGCGTCGGCGAGGGAGGAGAGCCCGAGGCGCTCGAGCAGCTCCTCTGCCTCCGGTGCGCGGCGGTCGAGCGCGCGAGGGGTGGCGAGGACTTCGTCGCGGACGCGGTGGGTGACGAAGCCGTGGTCGGGGCGCTGCGGAATCCACGCCACCCGGGCGGCCAGGTCGCGGGCACGGAGACGGGAAAGCGGGCGGGGCTCACCGGCGAGGCGCGCCGTCCCAGACGTCGGTGCAAGCAGGCCGGCGGCGACGGCGAGCAGGGTCGACTTGCCGGCGCCCGGGCGGCCGACCAGCGCGGTGGGCTGCCGACACGGGACGTCCAGCGTGACGCCGTCGACGGCCGGCCGGCTCGATGGGGCAGCGCGCAGCGGCAGCGGCCCGTGGCCGCGTCGGCGCACGACCACGTCGCGGAGGGTCAGCAGGGCATCGGATGTCGGCTGCCGCCCAGTCGCCGGCACCGGTGGCTGCGCAGCCGACGCCGCCAGTGACCCCGTTCTCATCGGAGCCCCCCGGCCGCTGGGTTGCGGGGGGCCGTCCGGCAGCCACACACCGAGCCGGCGCAGGGAGTCCCGCTGCTCGACCAGGACGCGGGAGGCCGGCCCGTCGGCGACCGCACGCCCGGTGCTGTCGAGGACGAGCATCCGGTCGACGACGTCCAACCAGTGGGCGGGACGGTGGTCGACGACGACGAGGGTGGTGCCGCGCCCGAGCTGCCGCACGGCGTCGACGACCCGTTGGGCGGCCGGAGCGTCGAGCATCGAGACCGGCTCGTCGAGCAGCAGCAGACCAGGTCCCATGGCGAGGGCACCGGCGACTGCGAGCAGCTGCAGCTCGCCCCCGGACAGCGCCGACGTCGGCCGGTCGGGACCGTAGGGGAAGGCCACTGCCGCCAGCGCCTCCGTCACCCGGGTCGCGATCTCTGGTCGCGGCAGGCCGAGGTTCTCCGGCCCGAAGGCGACGTCGCGCCCGACGGTGGCAGCCACGACCGACCGGCCGGGCTCCTGCAGCACCAGACCGACGCGGCCGGCGACTGACTGGGGCGCTGCGGCGGCACCGTCACCGGTGACCGTGACTCCGTCGACCAGGACCTCCCCGGTGCGCTCCCCGGCATCGGCCGTCTCGAGCAGACCGGCCAGGGCGCGCAGCAGAGTGGACTTGCCGGCACCGCTGGGGCCGACGACGAGCAGCCGTTCGCCCGGCTGCAGGGTCAGGTCGAGGTCGCGCAGCGTTGGCGCGAGCCGGCCCAGCGGTCGCCAGCTCAGCCCGCGGACGGCGACGGCGGCGGGCCGGGCTGCGCCGTTCGGCACGAGATGGGTCACGTCCCGCACCTCAGAGACCCCCACAGCTGCGGCAACTGACCCAACTCCCGAGCCGCAGCCGAGCGGGCAGCCTCAGCCACGCGCTGCGACTGCCTCCTGCCCTGCGGGAAAGGCGGACAGCGCTCCAGTACGGCCCATCGCGCGAGTCAGCGCCCAGCCACCGAGACCGGCGACGACGAACGACGAGGCGGCGAAGAAGGCGGTGTAGAGGTACATCTGCCCGACCGTGAACGTCCCCTGCCAGTAGGCCGGCCACTCGTAGACGCACTCGAAGACGGCCGACAGCGCGGCCCCCAGCGACAGCGGCAGCCATCCGAAGCGACGGAAGAGGAACAGCGCCAGCACCACCTCGACGCCGAGCCCCTCGAGGACACCGGACAGCAACGTCGTCCAGCCCCACTCGTTGCCGAGGAGCGCTTCGACGGTCGCAGCCAGCACCTCGGCCAGCAGGGCCGCGCCGGGACGGCGGACGATGGCGGCTCCGACGACCGCGGCCAGCAACCACGGCGAGCCGAAAAGGCCGACGGCAGGGGCGAAGGCCGTCGTCAGCTTGGATAGCGGCTCGTAGAGGGCGGCCCAGCCCCAGTAGGCCACGCCGAACGCGACGCCGAGCATCGCGGCGACGACCAGGTCGACGGTGCGCCAGCCGAGCAGCGGTCGGCGCGCGAGGACGGTGTGGCGGTTGGACAGCAACGGTGTTGAGGTCACGTCGGTCTCCCTTGACGGATCCGACGGGGGGACCAGATGGTCCGATAGAGCCCGACTCCCTGCGCCGGCATGACCCGGATCAGGTTCGAGGGTCTGCGGAAGCTCCGCACTCTCAGCGCCTCTGTGGCGCTCCCCTGTCGTACTGCTGGCGAATCTAGCACCGGGGCCTGCGAGGTGACAGCGTGAGGAATCCGGGGCAGGCTCGCGGTCATGGGCAAGATCGTGTTCAAGCTGTTCGGCAGCCTCTTCGCCATCGTCGCCGGCGTCGCCGCTCGGAAGGTCCTCACGACCGGCTGGCACGCCGTCGTGGGGTCCCCGCCACCGGCCAACCCGGAGGACCCCGACACGACCTGGCAGGAGGCGATCGGCTGGGCGGTCGCCTCCGGCACCGCCGTCGGCATCGCCCGGCTGCTGGCCGCCCGCAAGGCCGCGCAGTACTACCGCAAGTCCACCGGCCACCTGCCTCCCGGCATGGACAAGGTCGCCGCCTGAGGATCGCTTCGCTCGACGGGACGGGCGAGGCGGGACAGGGGTCGAGCGAGGCCAGACCGGTGGCGGGCTAGGCGGGACAGGGGCACCGCGCGGCGCCTACCCTGGCCTCATGCTGCGGCAGATGCGCGACCCCGCGACCGGTGGCCCCGGACGTCCCGTCCGGCTGCTCGCCGGCGTCGTGGTCGTCGGCATGGTGGGTCTCGCAGCTCCGGTAGCGATCGACGTCGCCGCCCCCGCCGTGAAGTGGGTCTGGCGCACGCTGCAGTAGGGCTCGAGGCGCAGCAGCGCAGACACCGGCTTTCGGTGATCTTTCGACTGCTCTCAGGTGATTCACAGACTGCCTTCTTAGCGTCGGAACGACAGCAAGGGGCCTTGCCGCCCCTCCTTCGAAAGGAGTTCCGATGCCTCAGACCCTCTCCCACCGCGCCACCGCGCTCGTCGCCACCGGCGCGCTGGCCCTCGGAGTCGGCGGGACCGCCGTCGCCCTGCCCCACCTGCAGCGCAGCGACGCGACCTCGACCAGCGCTGCGTCGTTCGGAGATGGAGCGCTGGCCGTCACCGCGGCAAGCACCTCGACGAACGGCGACAGCGGCGCAACCTCGCCGTCGTCCACGCGGCGGGCCGACCGGCGCGAGAAGGCGATCCGTGCGCGTCTCAATCAGCTGGTGAAGGACCAGACGCTGACAGCCGCTCAGGCGAATGCCGTCGCGGCTGCGCTGGCGAAGGACCCGGGGCTGTGGCGACCCGGAGTTGCCGGGTTGATGCGGCTCGAGCACGCGGCGGTGCAGGTGACCGCGCAGTACACCCACCTGTCGGTGACCCAGGTCAGGCAGCAGCTGCAGTCCGGGAAGAGCCTCGCCGATGTCGCGACCGGGGCTGACACGAGCGTCGACGGCCTCGTTGCGGCGATGACAACCCGCGCGGAGGCCGCGATCGACAAGGCCGTCACGTCCGGGCGACTGACGCAGGCGCAGGCCGACAAGCTCACGACCAAGCTGCCAGAGGCGCTGACCCGGCTGGTCAACCGGACCCCGAAGCACCGGACGGTGGACGGTCCCGGTGACACCTCCGGCGAGGGGCAGGGCAGCGGCAGTGGCAGCAGCGGCGGCAGCGACGGTCTCGATGACCTGACGCAGCTGCTCGACCAGGTGAGCGTGTGACGCCAAGGAGGATTCGTTGTCGCTGACCAGAGTCCACAACTTCGCGATCTCCCTCGACGGTTTCGCGACCGGCGAGCCGCAGTCGCTGGAGGCGCCGTTCGGGCATGCCGGGCACCGCCTGCACCAGTGGATGTTCCGCACGCGGTACTGGCACGAGGGCGGGACGACGGGCGTCGACGACGCGTTCGCCCAGCGGAACAACGACGGGATCGGCGCCGAGATCATGGGCGCCAACAAGTTCGGGCCGCCGGGATGGCAGGACGACCCCGAGTGGAAGGGCTGGTGGGAGGACAACCCGCCCTTTCACACGCCCACCTTTGTGCTGACGCACCGGCCGCGGCCGCCGATGCAGATGCTCGGCGGGACGACGTTTCACTTCCTCGACGCGGCGCCGGCGGAGGCGCTCGCCGTCGCGCGCGACGCGGCCGGAGGCGGTGACGTCCGGATCGGCGGCGGCGCCAGTGTGGTCCGCCAGTTCCTGGCCGCGGGGCTGGTCGACCACCTGCATGTGGTGCAGGTCCCGATCGTGCTCGGACGCGGGGTCCGGCTCTGGGACGGACTCGAGGGACTGGAGGACGGCTACGACGTCGAGTCGGTCTCGTCGCCCTCCGGCGTCACCCACGTGACCTTCACGCGCCGGACGACCCGCTGACGCCAGGGTCAGCCGCCAGGGTCAGACGCCAGGTCAGCCGCCGGGCACATGGCGGCGCTCTCAGCGCTAGGCGCCCGTCGGCAGGGTCAGGATCTCGGCGCCGTCCTCGGTGATGGCGATCGTGTGCTCGGTGTGGGCGGTGCGGCAACCCGTCGCGCTGCGCAGCGTCCAGCCGTCGTCATCCGTGACGAGCTCGTCGGTGTCAGCCATCACCCAGGGCTCGAGGGCCAGCAGCAGCCCCGGCCGCAGCTTGTAGCCGCGACCGGCGTGTCCGTTGTTGGAGACGTGCGGGTCCTGGTGCATCGTCGAGCCGACGCCGTGGCCACCGAACTCGGTGTTCACCGGGTAGCCCGCGTCGGTGAGGACCGCCCCGATCGCCGCCGACAGGTCGCCGGTCCGCGCCCCCGGCCGGGCTGCGGCGATGCCCGCCTGCAAAGCGCGCTCCGTCGCCTCGATCAACGCCGCATCCGCGTCGGTGGAGGGGTCGGCACCCGCCCGACCACTGCCGACGACGAAGCTGATCGCGGAGTCCGCGACGACGCCTCCCAGCGAGACAGCCAGGTCGAGGGAGAGCAGGTCGCCGTCGGCCAGCGCGTAGTCGTGCGGCAGACCGTGCAGCACCGCGTCGTTGACCGAGGTGCAGATGTAGTGCCCGAACGGTCCGCGGCCGAACGGCGGTGCGTAGTCGACGTAGCAGGAGACGGCCCCGGCGTCGGTGATGAGCTGCCGGGTCCACGCGTCGATCTCGAGCAGGTTGGTGCCGACGGCGCTGCGCGCCTTGAGGGTCTGGAGGATGTCGGCGACCAGCGCGCCTGTCTTCCTGCCTTGCGCGACGCCAGCGGCGTTCAGGATCTCAATCATCGGGGCCATTGTGCGCCAGTGACCTCGCGCCCGTCCTTCCAGGTCTGCACGACGAGTGGCACACCGGGCCGGTAGGCCAGGTGGAGGTGCGACGGTGCGTCGAGCACCGCGAGGTCCCCCCGGGCTCCCTCACGGACGACGCCGACGTCGTCGCGCAGCAGCGCCCGTGCCCCACCCGCCGTGGACGCCCACACCGCCTCGTCCGGCGTCATTCCCATGTCCCGCACCGCGAGCGCGATGCAGAAGGGCATCGAGGTCGTATAGGAGGAGCCAGGGTTGCAGTCGGTGGCGAGGGCCACGGTGACGCCGGCGTCGAGCAGCCGCCGCGCGTCGGGCCACGGCGACCGCGTCGAGAACTCGGCGCCGGGCAGCAGGGTCGCGATGGTCCCGGAGTCCCGCAGCGCCTGCACGTCGGCGTCGTCGAGGTGCGTGCAGTGGTCGGCGCTGGCCGCACCGAGCTCGCACGCCAGTTGCACACCGGGTCCGTGGCCGAGCTGGTTCGCGTGGATGCGCGGCAGCAGGCCAGCGGCCATCCCCGCAGTGAGGATCGCGCGGGCCTCGTCGGCATCGAAGGCGCCGCGCTCACAGAAGACGTCGACCCACCGAGCGTGCGGAGCGGCCGCCGCGAGCATCGGCCCCGTCACGAGGTCCACGTAGCCACCGGCGTCGTCGGTGTACTCCGGAGGCACGACGTGAGCGCCGAGGAAGGTGGTCTCGGGCGTCAGCTGCCTGGCGACAGCGAGGGACCGGGCCTCGTCGACGACGGTGAGGCCGTAGCCGCTCTTGATCTCGACAGTCGTGGTGCCCTGCCGCTGCAGCTCGCCCACGAGCCGAACGGCGTTGGCGAGCAGCTGCTCGTCCGTCGCGGCTCGCGTCGCCGCGACGGTCGTGCGGATGCCGCCGGCGGCGTACGGCTGGCCAGACATGCGGGCGGCGAACTCGGCGGCCCGGTCGCCGGCGAAGACGAGGTGAGCGTGGCTGTCGACGAAACCCGGGATGACAGCGCGTCCGCCCAGGTCGAGGGAGGTGTCGGCGGCTGGGGCCTCAGCCCCACGGCCCACCCAGGCGATGCGGCTGCCCGCGATGACGACGGCGGCGTCGCTGATGACACCGAGCGGACCAAGGGCTGCGTCGGGATGCGTGGGGTCGTTGGTCACGAGCGTGCCGATGTTGGTCAGCAGGACGGTGCTCATCGGGTCACCTCGGCGATGGCATCCCTCAGCTCGGCGGCGACATCGATGCTCACATGCTGACCCTCCCGCACCACCGTGCGGCCGTCGACGATGACGGTGTCGACGTCGGCGGCCGTCGCGGCCATGACCGCCTGCTCGGGCAGCGCTCCCGAGGTCCGGACGGTGTCGAGCCGCACGGTCACGAGGTCCGCGCGCGCCCCCACCTCCAGCGCGCCGGTGTCCTCCCACCCCAGGCTGCGGTGCCCAGCTGACGTCAGAGCGACGAGAAGTTCGGCAGGGGACAGCCGGCCGCGCTGCAGCGACGACAGTCGCTCGTGCAGCTCCAGCGCTCGGGCCTCCTCGAGCAGGTCGATCACCGCGTGCTGGTCGCTGCCGAGGCACAGCCGCGCACCGGCGTCGGCAAGGGCGCGGGCCGGGCCGATGCCGTCCGCGAGGTCCCGCTCTGTGGTGGGGCAGAAGCAGGCGTAGGCATGAGACGCACCCAGGACGGCGATGTCGTCAGCAG
>JBQCDV010000082.1:0-4556 GCA_051960855.1 Actinomycetales bacterium | reverse complement strand
AGCACGCGGACGCCCACGATCGTGATCGCCACCGCGATGAGGGCGAACCCGCTCCAGGTCTTCACCACACTGCCCGGGCCGTAGCCGACGACCCACCCGACCAGGGCGAGCAGCGCGGGGCGCCACGAGATCCAGCCAGCACGCCAGGCTGCGACGAGCAGCAGGACCAGACCGAGCGTCATGCCGAGGATGGTCGGGAAGAGGAAGAACGGTGCGACCGGGTCGGAGTTGAGCCGCTCGCTCATCTCCGCCGCCTTATCGATTCCGAGGAACTGTGCCGCGTTGAGGTCGAAGTAGTCACTCGACACGAGGCCGGACAGCGAGGAGCCGAGGACTCCGAAGCCGAGGCCGACGTTCGCGAGCTTGACCGCCCGCCGCCGGGCCAGGTGCGCCAGCACGAAGAAGGCCGGCACAAAGAGCAGGTAGCCCAGGTGGAGCACCAGCGCGGCGACACCGGCTCGGGTCGGAGCCAGGGCGAGGCTGCGGAGGTAGCCCTGGGTCGTTCCGTCGTCACCGGCAAAGGGCGTCAGGATGATGCCGGCCATCGTGAGCGCGGCGGCGCCGAGGCATGCCAGGCCACCGAGGCGACGGCGCGAGCGGGTGGCGGGAAGCACGGGGTGCTGGCCGGAGCCAGAAGCAACGCCAGAACCAACGCCAGAGCGAACGGCAGAGCTGACGGCAGAGCTGCGGGTCATGCTGGACATGGCGGTATCTCCGGATGTGAGGCGGAAGGGCCGGCCGTAGTGACCGGCTGCTTGCTGACACCGACGACTCTCCGGCGCCCGCCGTCCCGCCCGCATGGGGTCCGTGTCCCGGGAATGTCCCGGCCCGCTCAGCCGCCCAGACCGCTCCTGCGCGCCATCGCGACCGCCGCCGCCCGGTTGTCCGCACCGATCTTGCCCATCACCGCGGAGACGTGGTTGCGCACGGTCTTCTCGGACAGGAAGAGCTTGCGCGCGATCACGGTGTTGGTGTCGCCGCGAGCCACGTGGTCGAGGATCTCGCGCTCCCGGTCGGTCAGCTGCGGGAAGGGGACGGCGCCGGTGTCGGTCCACGGGCGGGCCGACGCGAAGTAGGCGAGCACCTTCGCGGACACCCGTGGCCCGAAGACCGCCTCGCCCCGCGCCACCGCCCGCAGCCCGCGGGCGATGTCGTCCTTGGCCGCCTCCTTCAGCAAGTACCCCCGGGCACCGGCCCGGAGTGCGGCGTACACGGACTCGTCGTCCTCGCTCATCGTGAGCACGAGCACCGCCACCTCGGGCCAGGACGCCTGGATGCGCGCCGTCGCCTCCACCCCGCCGACGCCGGGCATGCGCAGGTCCATGAGAACGACGTCGGGACGGTGCTCGCGCGCGGCAGCGACGGCCGCCTCCCCGTCCCCTGCCTCGGCGACGACGTCCACACCGTCGAGGTCACCGAGGATGGTGACGAGCCCCTCGCGGAAGACGGGATGGTCGTCGGCGACGACGACACGGACCGGATTCACCGCACCTCCAGAGGCAGTCGAGCCGTCACCAGGGTCCCGGCACTTCCTGTCGTGACCGCGAACTCGCCGCCGAGCTCCGCTGCGCGCTCGCGCATGCTCTGCAAGCCGATGCCGGGACGCAGCTCGTCGGTCATGCCCGACCCGTCGTCTGCCACCTCCACCGTGAGCAGGGAGGCGGCCGCGTGCAGCGAGACCTGGCAGCGCCGGGCGTCGGAGTGCCGCAGGACGTTCGTGACCGCCTCCGTGGCGATCCGGTAGGCCGCGACCTCGACGGCAGCCGGCAGCGGCGGCAACGGACCCGCGACGACGTCCACCTGCAGTCCCGGCTTGTCAGCTGGAGTGAGCCCGCCTCCGACAGCCGCTGCGACCGGCGAGACCGCCCGGGCGTGCTCCCGCAGTGCCTCGACGAGCCCGAGCTGGTCCAGCGCGGCGGGGCGCAGGTTGTCGACCACACCTCGCACCTCGGCGACCATCTGCCGCATCCGGTCCCGCATGACCTGCACGCGACGCTCCGCCTCCGACCCCGGCTCGAGCCGGCCGACGAGGGAGTCCAGCTGCAGCGCCATTCCCGCCAGCTGCGGGCCGAGCCCGTCGTGCAGGTCGTGACGCAGCCGTCGCCGCTCCTCCTCGCGTGCGACCACGATCCGCTCCCGGCTGCGCTGCAGGTCGGCCACCAGGGAGGCGGCGTAGAGCAGCGTCCCCGCGCGCACCGCGAGCTCGGCGAGCAGCGCCTGCTCATCGCCGCGGAAGCGCTCACGCTCGTGCCGGTAGCCGACCTCCAGCCGCCCCACACGACGTCCCACGATCACGATCGGGACGGTCTCGACGTGGTCCCCACGCTCGCCCGTGAGAGCGGGAGGCAGGTCCGGGTCGTCCGGGATGACAGCGACGTACGGCGATTTGAGGGCCGCGGCCAGCTCGCGCACGAGCGAGGCCAGTGCGTCGAGGGGACCAGCGGCGACATCCAAGCGGCCACCGGCGCGCGTCACGACGGCGTAGGGGTCGCGACGGTCGCCGTAGAGCCACCGGTCCACCCCTCTCTGCACGGCGTCGCGGGCGACCACGGCGAGCAGCGCCACCACGGCGATGGCCCACGGCCCGACGTTGCTGCCGGGGACCACCCCGTCGACGAGGGCGACGGCAACGCCGTACAGCGCGAGCGCGAGCGCGGTCAGCATCGCGTAGACGAGGGTCCGGTTGAGGACCAGGTCGCGCCGGGCGTCACCGTAGAAGGTCGTCCCCACGACGATGGCGACCGCGACCGCGACGAAGCCGGCGACGGAGAAGACGTCGGCGAGGATTCCCTTGACGACCAGCATCATGAGCTGCGTCGCCACCAGGAACCCGGCACCGACCAGGCCCCAGAGGACGCGGGCGCGTTCGCGGCCCCGCGCTCGCCGCTGCCGGAGCACCAGGGACACGACCGCGGCGGGGCCGACGATGAGGAAGGCCACGCCGACGCCGAGGGCGACCAGCGGCTGCAGCCACGGCGCCGAGAGGCCCAGCGGGTTGTCGATGAAGTCGCTGGAGTCCAGCGGCGCGCGCGCCAGCGACAGCGTGAGAGCCGTCCAGCCGCAGGCGCCCACCGACGCCCGTGCCGCCCAACGCCACCGGGGCGACAGCAGCCGCCCGTCGGGGTAGATCAGAGGCAGCAGCGTCATCAGCAGCAGGTAGGGCGTCCACCCCCACTCGGTGATCCACGCCGCCAGGGCACCCAGCGGCAGACCGGGGGACACGAGGTAGGCGGTGACCGCGTACTCCCCGCACAGGATCTTGACGCCGATGAGCGCCGCTGACAGACACACGTAGCCGATCCGGTTGCCCGGCGACCGGCGCAGCACGAGCCAGCCGACAAACGGGAAGAGCACGCCGAGCATCGGCTCGGTCAGCTCCATCCTGACCAGGTCGCGGCGCGTACCGCCTCCGACGGGCGCCGGCAGGCCGGCCGGCACGTGCGCGCGCGGCACGTTGTAGCGGTGCAGCACGACCGCCAGCGCGACCGCGACCGCGGAGAGCAGGGCGAGGCCGAGCGCCCACCGCGCCCGATCGGTGCGTCCTGCGGTCATCGGGTCATTGTCGTGAGGTGCGCGGGCCACGCGCGGGCATTTCCCGAACGCCGCTATCCGTGGTGGCCCACCGGCCGGACGCCGGCCTCAGCGGTGGCCGGCGCGCCGGACGTCCTCGGCCCACATCCACCGCAGCACCGGCTGACCGTCCACCGACAGCTGCACGTACACGCAGTCAGCGGTCCACCCGCGTGCCAGGCCACGCCGCCACTCGCGGCGGCCGTCGTCCCAGCAGCACCAGACCTCGACGTCGGGCAGGTCCTCCGGCCACCGCAGCAGCCGGGCCCGGGTGCGGTCGTGCGACGGCGGGACCTCGTTGAGCAGCAGGGACAGCGGCTGCATGGTGAGCACCGACCCCATGCCTCCGGCAGCGTAGGCAGGAGGGCTGACAGCCGTCGATTAGCGGCCTTCGTCCCAGATCCGGTAATCTTGCCGGAGCGCAAGCATCCCCTCCGGAAGGTTACCGTTGGCCACGGCCGTCCCCTCCTCCACCCCGTCGGCAGCCGCCACGCCGCACGGCTCGCACCTCGGCGACTTCACACTCGACCGCCGCACCCTGCGCATCATCGCGCTGGCCCTGCCGCTGGGCGCCGCGTCCGCTCTCGTCGCGACCCTGCTGCTGCGGCTGATCGGGCTGATCACCAACCTCGTCTTCTACCGCCGGTGGGAGACCGACCTCGTCGCCCCCGGCGTGGCCCACTCGCCCTGGCTCCTGGTGCTCGTCGCGCCAATCATCGGCGGTCTCATCGTCGGCCTCATGGCCCGCTACGGGTCCGAGAAGATCCGCGGCCACGGCATGCCCGAGGCGATCGAGGCGATCCTCACCGGCGGCAGCAAGGTCAGCCCGCGCGTCGCGGTCCTCAAGCCCATCTCGGCGGCGATCACGATCGGCACCGGCGGTCCGTTCGGCGCCGAGGGCCCGATCATCATGACCGGCGGTGCGGTCGGGTCGGTGATGGCGCAGTTCCTGCGGCTGTCCGCCGACGAGCGCAAGACCCTCCTGG
>JBQCDV010000081.1:0-4841 GCA_051960855.1 Actinomycetales bacterium | reverse complement strand
GCGGAGCAGGTGTCGCGGAATGTGCAGACGGTGGCGACGGGGTCGGAGGAGATGGGGGCCTCGATTCGGGAGATTGCGCATAACGCGTCGGAGGCGTCGCATGTGGCGGCGGCTGCGGTGGCGGCGGCGGAGTCGACGAATGCGACGGTGGCGAAGTTGGGGGAGTCGTCGGCGGAGATCGGGAATGTGATCAAGGTGATTACCTCGATTGCTGAGCAGACGAATCTGTTGGCGTTGAATGCGACGATCGAGGCGGCTCGTGCGGGGGAGGCGGGCAAGGGGTTCGCGGTGGTGGCGAATGAGGTGAAGGATCTGGCGCAGGAGACGGCGCGGGCGACGGAGGATATTGCGCGTCGGGTGGAGGCGATCCAGTCGGATACGGCGTCTGCGGTGTCGGCGATTGGTGAGATCTCGGGGATCATTGCGCGGATCAATGACTATCAGACGACGATTGCTTCGGCGGTCGAGGAGCAGACCGCGACGACGAATGAGATGAACCGTTCGGTGGGTGAGGCTGCGACCGGATCGGCCGAGATCGCCGCCAACATCACCGGCGTCGCGACCGCTGCGGCCACCACCACCGCGTCGGTCGGCGAGTCCCAGCAGGCCGCCAGCGACCTCGCCCGGCTGTCGAGTGAGCTCGACTCCCTGGTCCGCCGCTTCTCGGTCTGACGACCCCCTCTGGCTCACCCCCTTCTGGCTCACCCCCTTCTCGTCGAGCAGGCAACGTCAGGGGGGTGGCGTGAGCGGGCGGTTGCTGACAGCAACCGCCCGCTTTCGCGTTTCCTGCCGGTCGGGGCGGGTGACGTCATCGCGCATGGCCGCACATTCCGATCCCTCGTCGCCGTCTCTGCCGATTCCCGACTTCGACCACCTCCCCCTGGGCAGCGTCGAGCACCGCGTGCACGCGCTGGACGCGGAGCTGGTGCAGCAGCTCATCGACCACGAGCGGGAGCACGGCAACCGCCTGCCGGTGATCGTGCAACTCGAGGGCCGGCTGCAGCAGCTGGCGCGCGGGGCCGAGCCGAGTCGCGGGACGCAGGGAGCGATCCCGGAGTCACCTCCGCCGGCGGCTACCGGCTCCAAGGTCTCGCCCTCGACGAGCGGGCCGGCGATGAACCCGCCCTCGCACGGCGTCCCCACCAACCCGGCTCAGCCGCGACCCACCAACTCCGGCGGTCCCGCGTGACGCCAGCGGCGCCGGGCGGCGTACCACGCCGCGCCGAGAGCGAGGACCGAGACGCCTGACACCACCGACCGGATCGGCAGGCTCAGCCCAACGGCGAGGCAGCCGCCCAGGCCGAGGACGCCCACCGCGCGGCCGAGCGCCCCCGGCAGGGTGAGGGCGGCGGCGTTGGCGATGGCGTAGTAGGTGAGGACGCCGAAGGACGAGAAGCCGATCGCCCCGCTGACGCCCGTGACCAGCACGACGACCACCACGGCCAGGCCGACCACGAACGACGCAGCGGCGGGCGAGCCGGTGCGGTCGGCGAGCCGCGCGAGCCGGGAGGGCAGGTGGCCGTCGCGCGCCATCGCCAGCGTCGTTCGGGAGATGCCGAGCAGCAGCGCCAGCAGCGATCCGAGAGTCGCGAGCGCGGCTGCGACGGCGACGGGGGCGTGCAGCCCAGGGGCCACGGCCCGGACCAGGTCGCGCACCGGCGCAGGACTGGCTCCGATCGTCGTCGCGGGCAGCGCGTGCCGCAGTGCCAGGGCCACGGCGAGGTAGACCGCGACGACGATGGCGAGGGAGAGCGTCACCGCCCGGGGGATGAGCCGACGGGGGTCGCGGACCTCCTCGCCGAGCGTCGCGACTCGGGCGTAGCCGGCGAAGGCGAAGAACAGGAACCCGCCGCCGCGCAGCACGCCGAGAGCCGACGACGCCGGTGCACCGTCACGCGGCATCGCCGGAGAGGTGAGAGCCGCGGTGACGACGGCGGCCAGCGTCACCAGCACGACCACCACGATGACCGCGGTGACGGCAGCGGACGCACGGATGCCGCGTGCTGCGACGGCGGTGAGCGCGACGACCGCGGCCGCGGCGACCAGTCGGGGCGCGGGCAGCCCCAGGTAGTGGGCGAACGTCAGCGCGATCGCCGCGCAGCTGGCGGTCTTGCCGACGACGAACCCCCACCCCGCGAGGTAGCCCCAGAAGGGGCCGAGCCGCTCTCTGCCGTAGACATACGTCCCACCTGAGTCTGGGTAGCGCGCCGCCAGCCGGGCCGACGAGGTTGCGTTGCACGCGGCGACGACGGCCGCCACCGCCAACGACACCAGGAGCAGGTCCCCGGAGGCACGCGCTGCTGGCGCGAAGGCGACGAACACCCCCGCGCCCAGCATCGCCCCGAGTCCGACGAGCGTGGCTCCGCCGAGTCCGAGCCGCCGCCGGAGTCGCGCTGGTGACGGTGGCGCTGCGGGCGGGAGAGGTGCCGAACTCGTCATGTCGTGACCTCACGCCTCGTCACAGGAGATGTCTACGCCATGGTCGGCTCACCAGGTGCAGGCTCACCAGGTGCAGGCTCACCAGCTGACAGGCTCACCAGGTGCCAGGGTCCCCACATGCCAGGACCAGAATGACCAGATGCACCTCGACCTCGGCTCTCCGTCGGCATGGACCCAGGTCATCGGCCGTGCTCGCGGCCTCACCGCTGACGGGCAGCGGCGGTTGCTCGGGGTCGCCGGTCCTCCCGGCTGCGGCAAGTCGACCCTTGCTGAGGCGCTGGTGAGGCACCTCGGCCCTCAGTCCGCTCTGGTGCCGATGGACGGTTTCCACCTGGACGACGGGGTCCTGGCCAGGCTCGGGCTGGCTGAGGTCAAGGGGGCGCCGACTACCTTCGACGTCGGCGGACTCGTCGCGCTGCTGCATCGCCTACGTCGCGGCGACGAGGAGGTGGTCTACGCGCCGGTGTTCGACCGGACCCGCGAGTTGTCCCTCGCCGGGGCGCTCGCCGTCCCCCGCGGCGTGCCCCTCGTGGTCGTCGAGGGCAACTACCTCTTGACGAACGACGGAGCGTGGGCCAGCGTGCGCGGTCTCCTGCACGAGGCCTGGTACGTCCACGTCGACGACGAGGTGCGCGTGCCGCGGCTGGTGGCTCGCCATGTGGCTCACGGTCGCACTCCCGACGCGGCCCGGACGTGGGTGGAGCGTAGCGACGAGGCCAACGCCCAGCTGGTCAAGCAGACGGCTGCCCGGGCGGACGTGGTTCTGGACGCGACGAGGTGGGCCGCTCCGTTTCCTCACGCGTGAGGCGGGGAGGGGAACAGTTGCTCTGCCAGCCGGCAAGCGTCAGAAGCCGCCTTCCATGGAGACCAGCGTGGACATCACCCAGCTCATCCTCGACGACCACCACGAGCAGCGGAAGATGTTCGCCATCCTCGACGAGATCCCGCGCGACGACCACGACAAGCTCGGGGCGGTGTGGCAGCGGCTCGAGATCCTGCTCGAGGTCCACGCCGAGGCCGAGGAGCACCACTTCTACCCGCACCTGCTCAAGCTCGGACACGGCGCCATGGGCGAGAGCGTGGACTCCGAGTCCGAGGACGCCATCAAGGACCACAACGAGATCCGCGACGCGATCAAGCAGGTCCGCCAGCACGAGGTCGGGTCCGACGACTGGTGGTCGGCGGTCCTCGAGGCGCGCAAGCAGAACAGCGATCACATGGCTGAGGAGGAGCGCGAGGACCTGGCCGACTTCCGCCAGCACGCGCCCCTGGAGCTGCGGCACCGGCTTGCGCTGGACTTCGCTGCCTACGAGGCCGCCCATGCAGGCGGCGTGCCGATCGAGGACAAGGATCCGAAGAAGTACGTGCAGCAGAACTCCTGACAGTCGGCGCCCGAAGGTTCCCCCGCGATGCCTCCCAGCTGGCTGACGGGCCTGGCCTGGGTCTCGCTCATCGTCGCCTTCTGCTGCGCGGCCGCGATCCTCGTCGACATCTTCGGTCGTGGGGCGCGGCAGCAGATGGCGGTGATGGACTGGGTGTGGCCCATCACGGCCCTCTACTGGGGACCGATCGGCTTGTGGGCCTACCTGCGCTTCGGCCGCCGGCAATCGCGGAGGTGGCAGGAGAGTCACCCCAACGCCCCGCCCTCGCCACGCTGGACCTCGACCTTCAGCGACGTCAGCCACTGCGGGGCTGGGTGCACCCTCGGCGACATCATCGCGGAGACGGCGATCTTCCTGCTGGGTTGGGAGATCGCGGGGGTGGCGCTCTGCGCCGAGTACGTGGGCGACTACCTGCTCGCTCTCGCCCTCGGGGTCGTCTTCCAGTACTTCGCCATCGCGCCGATGCGCGGGCTCGGGCTGCGCGACGGTCTCGTGGCCGCGTTCAAGGCCGACGTGCTGTCCCTCACCGCCTTCGAGGTGGGGCTGTTCGCCTGGATGGCGGTGATGCGCTTCGTGTTCTTCCCCGACTCTCCGCTGCATCCCGATGACGCGTCCTACTGGTTCCTCATGCAAATCGGGATGGTCCTCGGCTTCTTCACCGCATGGCCGGCGAACGTCTGGCTGGTGCGCCGGGGCATCAAGGAAGCCATGTGAACTGGTTCGACGGGCAGTTGTCGTGGCTGCCCTTCGTGGCGGCGAAGGCGGCCCTCATCTACCTGGCCGCCCTGATCGGTCTGCGGTTCGCGCACCGCCGCACGCTGGCCCAGTGGACGGCGATCGACTTCGCGGCTGCCGTCGCTGTCGGCGCGATCATTGGGCGCACGGCGCTGGCATCGCGGCAGTCCTTCCTCATGGGGCTCGTCGCACTCGTGACGCTGCTGGTCGCACACACGATCGTGACCTACGCCCGGCTGCACGGCGGCGTCGCCCGGCTCATCGACCACCGCGTCCGCGTCCTCG
>JBQCDV010000080.1:0-17369 GCA_051960855.1 Actinomycetales bacterium | reverse complement strand
TCATCTCCGGCATGGCGGCGACCGCTTGCACCACCGCGTAGCCGATGAGGTGGGTGAAGCTCACCTTGCCGCCGCGGCCGCGGCGCAGGTGGTTGTTGATGACGATGCGGTTGTCGGCCAGCAGCTTCGCGGGAACGGCGCGGACGCTGGTGGCCGTCGGGACCGACAGTGACGCCTCCATGTTGGAGACGACCCGCGCGGCGGCACCGCGCAGCGGCGCGACATCGGAGCCGTCCTCGGCCGCGCCGGGCTTGGGTCCCGCCGACGGCTGAGGGGCGGGCTTCGTCGGCGGCACGGGCGGAGCGGGAACGGCGCTGGGGGTGGGCGCGGGGGTGGCGGCGGCAGCGGCAGCGGCGGTGGCCGGCTTGGGCGGCGCCGCGGGGCTGGAGGTTGGCCCATTTGTCGTCGGGGTGCTGCTCGGGGTGCTGCCAGGCGCCGCCGGGGCGGCAGGAGCGCCGCCGTTCGGGGCGGGTGTGCTCACCGGTGCGGTCGCACCGTCGGCGCCGCCGACAGCGGGAGCCGCGCCGTTGCCGGCGTAGTCCCCGAAAAAGTCCCACCAGGCTCGGTCAACCGATGTGGGGTCTTCGAGATAGCGCTGGTACATCTCGTCGACGAGCCACTCGTTGGCGCCGAAGGCATTCAGCGCGTTGGTCTCAGTGGTCTCGCGGGACTGTGACACGGCGAAAATCGCCCTCTTCCGCAGGCAGACGTCGGGACAGGACCGGCCGTGTCAGGCTACCCCTGACGTCGGTCGTCTGTGGCCAGTGGTGCCGTCAGTAGCGCGAGGCCGGCAGCCTGCCTGTGATCTCGGAGCCCACGTAGCGGCACATCCGCCGCGCCCCGGACAGTGCGAGCCCCACAGCGAGTGGGGGCAGGCACAGCACGAACAGCAGCCACGCAGCCGAGCTGTGCGTTGCCAGCCCCATCAGCAGCAGCGCGACGGTTAGCACGCGGAGCATCGACAGACGGAAGCGATGCCGTTCCCCGGGAGCGGGGGCGGCCGGCGCCGAGGGCAGGGCCGCGACTGCCGCACGCGGGATCGGGGGGAGGTCGGCGAACAGTCCGTCGAGGTCGCCGCGGGTGCGGGCTGCGTAGGCCAGCGTGAGCCGCTCCTCGAACTCATCGCGGTCCAGTCGGCCCTCGCTGTAGTGGCGACCCAGCGCGGCGGCCGCGCGGTCGCGCTCGGCGTCCCCCACCCGCAGGTCCCGTGCTGACGGCCACATCGGCATCGCGGCGTTCATGGACCAACGATCCGTCCCGCCGCCAAGGCTGTCAACGCGTGCGCGGGGCCGGGTGGGTCAGGGTCGCTCCAGCAGCATCGCGATGCCCTGGCCGACCCCAATGCACATGGTGGCGAGCGCGTAGCGGCTGTCCCGGTGACTCCGCTCGAGCGCGGCCGTCAGAGCGAGCCGGGCGCCCGACATGCCGAGCGGATGGCCGAGCGCAATCGCGCCCCCTGACGGGTTGACGTGCTCGGCGTCGTCGGGCAGACCGAGCCGTCGCAGCACCGCCAGCGCCTGCGCGGCGAAGGCCTCGTTGAGCTCCACGACGCCAACGTCGTCGAGGCTGACCCCGGTCCGGGCCAGGAGGCGCTGCGTGGCGGGCACGGGACCCAGACCCATGAGGCGTGGCTCGACCCCCGCGGCCGCTGTGCCGACGACCCGCGCGAGCGGGGTGAGGCCCAGCTCGTCGACGACCTCTCCGCTGACGACGAGCAGGGCCGCCGCTCCGTCGTTCACGCCGCTTGCGTTGCCGGCCGTGACCGTGCCGCCCTCGCGGAACGCCGGTCTGAGCCGGGCGAGGGACTCGAACGTCGTCTCCCGGGGGTGCTCGTCGCGGTCGACGACCACGTCGGCGCCCTTCCGGCCGAGCACCGTCACCGGCACGATCTCCTCCGCCAGCCGCCCGGAGGACATCGCCTTGGCGGCCCGTTCCTGGCTGCGCAGGGCGAAGGCGTCCTGGTCCTCGCGGCCGATGCCGTCGAGCTCGGCGACGTTCTCCGCGGTCTGGCCCATGGAGTCGACGCCGTACAGCCGCTCGAGAGCGGGGTTGACGAAGCGCCAGCCGATCGTCGTGTCGTAGACCGCCGGTGTTCGTCCGAAAGCGGTCTCGCTCTTGGGCATCACGAAGGGGGCGCGGCTCATCGACTCCACACCGCCGGCGATGACGACGTCCGCGTCGCCGCTGGCGATGGCGCGGGCGGCGATCCCCACCGCGTCCAGGCCCGAGCCGCACAGCCGGTTCACCGTGCTGCCGGGGACCGTGACGGGCAGGCCGGCGAGCAGTAGGGCCATGCGAGCAACGTTGCGGTTGTCCTCGCCGGCCTGGTTCGCGCAGCCGAGGACGACATCGTCGACGCGGGCCGGGTCCAGGGACGGAGTGCGGGCGATCAGCTCGCGCAGGACGAGGGCTGCCAGGTCGTCCGGCCGGACCGTCGACAGGGCTCCTGCGTAGCGGCCGATCGGCGTCCTGATCCCGTCGACGAGATAGGCGGCACGGGGTGCGGTCATCGGTTGTCGTCCTCCAGCGAAGCGGGATCGATGAGGTGCCCGCCGAGGGTCCGGCTGCGGCCGCGGAACTCGGCCACCACCTGCCCATCAGCCTCGCGGCGGACGGTCACATCGGTGATGCCGTTTCGGCCTGACCGGTGACGCTGCACGGCAGTGGCGACGAGAACGTCGCCGAGGCGAGCGGGGAGCAGGAAGGAGATGTCGCAGCCGGCCGCCACGGTGACCTCGTTGCCGCTGTTGCAGGCGAAGGCGAAGGCCGAGTCGGCCAGCGAGAAGACGATGCCGCCGTGGCAGGTGCCGACACCGTTGAGCATGTCCGGTCGCACCGTCATCCGGAGCTGGGCGCCGCCCGGCGTGACGGCGTCGAGGCTCATCCCGAGGGCCTTGGAGGCGGCGTCCCCGTCCCACATCGCCTCGGCCGCGAGGGTGGCGAGCCGCTCGGGCGGGATGCGCTCGGACGGGATGCGCTCGGGTGTGGTCACGGCATCCCCGCCACCTCGAGAACGTCGTCGACGAGGGCGCGTCGCCGCAGGCGCCCCGCCGCGCGGTAGCGACCGGTGGGCACCGACCCATGGAGGGCGTCGAGGACGGAGACGATGCGCCCAGCACCGATCTGCTCGCCCCACTCGAGCGGCCCCAGCGGGTAGTTCGTGCCGAGCTTCATCGCGGTGTCGACGTCGTCGGCGGTCGCGGTCCCACGGCCCACCAGGTCCACTGCCTCGTTGACGAGCATCGATACCGTCCGCGCGACGATAAGCCCCGGGACGTCGTCGACCACGGAGACCGTGAGCCCGGCGGCCTGCAGCAGGCCGACCGCCTCGTCCAGCACCTCTTCTGGGCAGCCGTCGCAGGGGGCAACAGCCACGCGAGTCGCGGTCTCCGGGTCGAGGACCCAGTCGACGAGCACATGCGGCTCGACGAGCGACAGCATCGTCGCCGTCTCGCCATTGGTCTCGAGCAGCCGGCCGCCAGAGGGGAGCACGTAGCCGCCCCCGAACGGCGGACTGTCGTCGCTGTCCGACGCCAGTTCCCCGGGCAGGTCCTGCTCCGCCTCGTCCCCTGTGTCGAACTCTGTGTCGAACTCTGTGTCGAACTCTGTCTCGACCTCTGTCTCGACGGTGGCGTGCCGCCCGCGGTAGGTGGTGACAGTGGCCGTGGTGTCAGTGTCCGCCGTGACAGTGTCCGCCGGCAGGACGTCACCGGACGCGACGTGCGCCGCCACCTCGGACGGCGTTCGGAAAGCGACCCCGACGGCGGCGGCGCGGGCGAGCAGACCGTCGTTGACGACGAACCCGCCCTCGTCCACCACGAACGCCGGCGCTGGGCGCGCGGGTGCCTGCGACGCGCGAGCGGGCGGAGCGCCTTCGGCGTAGTCGTAGATGCCGCGACCGGTCTTGCGCCCCAGGCGCCCCGCGTCCACGAGCCGCCGCTGCACGAGCGAGGGCGTGTAGCGAGGGTCCTGGTAGGTCTGCTGCCAGACCGACGTGGAGACCGCGAGGTTGACGTCCTGCCCCACGAGGTCGGTCAGCTCGAGCGGACCCATCCGGAAGCCGGCGGCCTCGCGCAGCACGGCGTCGATGGTCGCAGCGTCGGCCGCCTGCTCCTCCAGCAACCGGTGCGCCTCCCCGTAGTACGGCCGGGCGACACGGTTGACGATGAAACCCGGGGCGTCCGCCGTCCGGACGGGGGTGCGGCCCCAGCGCCGGGCGAGCTCCGCGACCGCGTCGAGGACGGTGGGGGCGGTCGCCTCCCCGCCGACGACCTCCACGAGCGGCATCACCGGTGCCGGGTTGAAGAAGTGCATCCCGGCGAAGCGCTCGGGGCGGGCAAGCCCTGCGGCCAGCGCGGTGACCGACAGGGAGCTGGTGTTGGTGAGCAGGAGCACGGCCTCGCCGACCACGGCCTCGAGGTGCGCCAGCAGCTCCCGCTTTGCGGCGGCGTCCTCGACGACGGCCTCGATGACGATGCCTGCGTCCGCCAGCGCCTCGACGGCCTCGACCGCCTCCAGGCGCTCGCCAGCAGCTCGGGCGCGCTCCGCGTCCATCCGGCCCCGCTCCGCGAGGGAGGCGAGCCGGGCCCGCAGGGCCTCCACGGCAGCTGCCGCTGCTCCCGGCGCCGCGTCGAGCAGCAGGGTGCGGTGGCCCGCGACGGCGGCGAGCTGGGCGATTCCCGCGCCCATGGTCCCGGCGCCGACGACGGCGACGACGCGGTCTGAGCCGACCTCCGGACGTAGCGTGGCGTTGGTGGTCATCCGCCGATCACCGTCATGTGTCACCCTTCCGCAAGACCGAGCCGATCCTGTCACAGCAGCCACGTCCGGAGGATCCCGTCATGACGACCGCGGCAGCGACCTCGAACCCGCTCTTCTCGCGCCACCGCGAGACGCTCGAGCGCGCCGTCGACGCGATCTCCACGAGAGCCTTCTACTCCGCGTACCCCGAGTCACCGAGCCCCCGGGTGTACGGCGAGAGCGCTGCCTCCGACGGCAAGGCCGCGTTCGAGGCGTGGCAGGGGTCGGAGTTCCCGCTCTCGACGCCCGGGGCCCAGGGCCGCGTGCCGACCGAGCGATCCCCGTACGGCTTCGACCTCGGCATCTCCTACCCGCATGTCACCGCCGACGGCCTCGACGAGCTGATGTCGGCGGCGCGCACCGCGATGGCCCCGTGGCGGGGACAGGGCATCGAGGGCCGCGTCGGGGTCTGCCTCGAGATCCTCAGTCGGCTGCACGAGCGGGTCTTCGAGATCGCCAACGCGGTGCAGCACACGTCGGGCCAGGCCTTCGTCATGGCCTTCCAAGCGGGCGGGACGCATGCCCTGGACCGGGCCCTGGAGTCGGTGGCGGTCGCCTACGCCGAGATGTCTCGGCAGCCGGTGAGTGCCTACTGGGAAAAGCCCGCCGGCAAGGGTGAGCCGCTGCGGATGCAGAAGTCCTACACGCTCGTGGGCCGCGGGGTGGCGCTCGTCATCGGCTGCAACACCTTCCCCACGTGGAACTCCTGGCCAGGGCTGTTCGCCTCGCTCGCCTGCGGCAACGCGGTCGTCGTCAAGCCCCACCCGAACGCCGTCCTGCCACTGGCCCTCACCGTCCAGGTCGCCCAGGAGGTGCTGCGGGAGCAGGGCTTAGACGAGAACCTCGTCACTCTCGCCGCCGAGGCGCCGGGGGAGGGCCTGGCCGCCGAGCTGGCCACCCGGCCGGAGGTCCGTCTCATCGACTTCACCGGCAGCAACAGCTTCGGCGAGTGGCTGGAGTCCCACGCGCGGCAGGCCGTCGTCTACACCGAGAAAGCCGGCGTCAACAGCGTCGTCATCGACTCCACCGACGACTTCCGTGGCATGTGCGCCAACCTCGCCTTCTCGCTCGTCCTCTACACAGGGCAGATGTGCACGACGCCGCAGAACCTCTACCTGCCGTCCGACGGCATCGAGACCGACCAGGGCCACCGCAGCTTTGACGAGGTCGGCCAGGGAATCGCCCAGGCGGTCGAGGCGCTGACAGGCGACGATGCCCGCGCCGTCGAGCTGCTCGGGGCCATCGTGAACGACGGAGTGATCCAGCGGCTCGAGGCGCATGCCGGCGACGGCGGCGGGGGACGCGGCAGCGCCGTTCTGGCCTCGCGGTCCATCGCCCACCCGGTCTACCCCGAGGCCCGCGTCCGGACGCCGGCGCTGGTCGCGCTGGAGGTGGGGGACGGCGACACCTACAGCCAGGAGTGCTTCGGCCCCGTCGCCTACCTGATCCGAACCTCCTCCACCGAGGAGAGCATCGAGGTCTTCCGCAGGACGGTGACCGAGCATGGAGCGATGACGGCCTCTGTCTACTCGACCTCCGAGGAGGTCCTCGAGGACATGCGCGAGGCGGCGCTGGATGCCGCCGTGTCGCTCTCGGAGAACCTCACCGGTGGCGTCTACGTCAACCAGTCAGCGGCCTTCAGCGACTACCACGGCACGGGCGGCAACCCCGCGGCGAACTCCGCCTACACCGACACCGCCTACGTCGCCGGCCGTTTCCGCGTCATCCAGTCGCGTCGGCACGTCCCCGGGCCGCCGACCGACTGAGCCACCGGCGCGCGGGCCTGCCGTACCTCAGCTGGCGGCTCCTGCGTTGGCGCGGCTGAGGTTCTGCAGCCGCACCTGCCCACGCGCCAGCAGCCGGCCGTCCTCGTCGGCGATCTCGGTGACCCAGAGCTGCTGACTGCGCCCCTGGTGCAACGGGGTCGCCGTCGCCGTGACCCGGCCCGTGCGGCCGGCGCGCAGGAAGTCGGTCGCGTTGTGCACCCCGACGACCTGGCCCCGGTCGCCCCACCACTCAGACGCGCCCACGCTCGTCAGCGTCTCGACAATGGCCGCCCAGATCCCGCCGTGCACGATCCCGGCCGGCTGCCAGAAGTCCGGTCGCAGCTCGCAGGTCGCAACGACCCGCTCCGCTGTCAGCTCCTGGAACTCCAAGCCCAGCCACGAGACGAAACCACCAACGTCAGGAGTAGTCACGGGCGCATTCTGCCGTGCCGGAGGGTCGCTAGTGCATGTGCCTCCCCGAGCCGTCCCGCACGTATCCCGCGGATTCCTCCGGGGCACCGGAATCGGGCGCAGAATCGCGTGCCGTCGTGCAATTCGCCTCACGCCCGTGGGCGTACCGCCGATATCGCGTGCCGACAGGATTTCATCGCCACACAGGGAAGTGATGACATGTCCGCTGCGTCGAGCCATGGCGTGGCCCGCTGGTTCCGCGACCGCCGCGTGAACACCAAGTTGATGCTGCTGCTGGCCGTGCTGCTGCTCGCGGCCGGAAGCGTGGGCGTCGCGGGACTGGTGGAGCTTTCGAGCGTGAGCGCGAGCGCGACCACGATCTATGAGAAGGGGGCGCTGCCGCTGCAGCAGCTCTCCGACGCCCGCGATGCCAGTGGCAGCATGCGTCAGCGAGTGCTGCTGCACCTGCTGTCGCTGCCGCAGGACAAGCCGGCGCGCGAAGCACAAATGCGTCAGTTTGACGCAATCGTGGACAGCAACGTGGCGAAGCTGCGGACGGAGGGCGTCGACACCAAGCTGCTCGACGCCTTTGTGAAGGCGACTGCTGACTACCGGGCCTTCCGGGACGGGACCATCGTCCCCGCCAGCAACCGTGGGGAGAAGGACACCCAGCCGATCCTGCGTCGCTGCGACCAGCTGTTCGCCGTCGTCGTCAAGACAGCTCAGGCGCTCAGCGATGCGCAGGTCGCGAAGGTCAAGGCCACCGACGCGGCCGCCCAGCGGGCCAGTCAGACGGGACGGCTCGTCGTGATCGCGATCCTGCTGATCGGGGCCGCGGTCGGAGCCCTGCTGGCCTTCGTCGTCGGACGGGCCATCGTCAACCCGCTCCGCAAGGTGTCCGACGTTCTCAAGGGCATGGCCAACGGCGACCTGACCCGCCGGCCGCAGGTGGAGAGCCGGGACGAGGTCGGCCAGATGGCGCAGGACCTGTCCGTGGCGATGGACTCGGTGAGCGCCACTGTGCGGACGCTCTCGGAGAGCGCCCACGCGCTCGGCACGAGCTCGCAGGGCCTGACGTCGGTGTCGACGACGATCGCGCTGAGCGCCGACGAGGCCGCGGAGAAGGCGAGTGTCGTCTCGGCCGCCGCCGAGCAGGTCTCGCGCAACGTGCAGTCGGCGGCTGCCGGTGCTGAGGAGATGGGTGCCTCGATCCGTGAGATCGCCCAGAACACCACCGAGGCCGCGCGCATTGCCGCCAGCGCGGTGCAGTTCGCCGAGCAGACAAACGAGCTCGTGACGAAGCTCGGGGTGAGCAGCGTCGAGATCGGCAACGTGGTCAAGGTGATCACCTCGATCGCCGAGCAGACCAACCTGCTGGCGCTCAACGCCACCATCGAGGCCGCACGGGCAGGCGACGCCGGCAAGGGTTTCGCGGTTGTCGCGAACGAGGTCAAGGAGCTCGCGCAGGAGACGGCACGCGCCACGCAGGACATCTCGGCGCGGATCGAGGCGATCCAGGGCGACACCGGCGGTGCGGTCGAGGCGATCCACCAGATCTCCGAGGTCATCGGGCAGATCAACGACTACCAGAGCGCGATCGCCTCGGCAGTCGAGGAGCAGACCGCGACGACCAACGAGATGTCGCGTTCGGTCCAGGAGGCCGCCGCCGGGTCGGCCGAGATCGCCCGCAGCATCACCGCGGTCGCCACCGCCGCCAGCACCACGACCGAAGGGGTGGGGGAGTCCCAGCGGGCGGCGACCGACCTCGACCGCATGAGCGCCGAGCTCAACACCCTCGTCGGTCGGTTCACCGTCTGATCCATCTGATCGACCCTGATCGACCCGAACGGCGTCCGCCCCGCTCCTCGCCGAGCCCGGGCGGGCGCCGTTCGGGCTTACCAAAGAAACCGAGCAATTGCTGCATGGCATGCTTACCGATCTCGGGCCTCGGGCAGCGGAGAGGCATGAGTGGAAAGCAGATGGAAGGCGACAACACGCAGCGACGTGCCCGTGCCCGCCAGGCACGCGAGCAGGGGATTGCTCCCAGCGCAGCCGAGGTGACGCTGGGCGCCTCGAAGCAGCGCGAGCACGAAGGTCGTCACGACGATCACGACGACAAGATGGCGGCCCGAGACCAGGGCAAGCGGTAACGGGATCGGTGCCCCCGGCAGGATTCGAACCTGCGCACCCGCCTCCGGAGGGCGGTGCTCTATCCCCTGAGCTACGGGGGCTCGGGCAGGGCAACGTTACCAGCGCCCACCTACCCTCGGTGACGTGGCTGAGGGCGAGGTGGCTGAGGGCGACGTGGCTGACGGCGAGGTGGCGGGGACTGGCGAGCCCGCGCGGCAGGCGCCGGGACGGACCCCGCTCGTGCTCGTCGTCGACGACAGCCCGCAGATCCGCCAGCTGATCAGCGTCAATCTCCAGCTCGAGGGCTTCGAGGTGGTCGAAGCGGTCGACGGGCTGGAGGCGCTGGCCGCCCTCGAGCGGATCGCGCCGGATGTCATCACGATCGACGCCCGCATGCCTAGGCTCGACGGCTTCGAGACCGTGCGCCGGCTGCGCGCGGACCCGCGCTTCCACCGGCTGCCCGTGATCATGGTCACCGCGAGCACGCAGGAGCTCGACCGTTCGCGAGCGGTGGAGGCGACAGTCGACGCCTTCATCGAGAAGCCCTTCGACCCCGACCGCCTGGTCGCGCAGGTCAGGGCCCTCGTGGCGGCCTCCTGAGGCACGCTCGCTCACCGGCTGTCGTCTCACATGGCATCTCAGCTCGTGGACACCGGCCTCCGATATCCTCGGGCGGGTGACCCCCGCCGAGCTCTCGCAGGCCATCCGTGCCGCCGTCCAGTCCGCCGTCTCCGCCGGCGACCTGACGCTCGAGGTGCCGTCGGAGGTCCGCGTCGAGCGCCCCCGCAACCGCGAACACGGCGACTACGCCACCAACATCGCGATGCAGCTCGCGAAGGCCGCCGGCCGTTCGCCTCGTGAGATCGCGCAGGCCATCGCCGCGCAGCTTGCCGCCGAGCCGGGGATCAAGAGCGTCGACATCGCTGGCCCCGGGTTCCTCAACATCACCCTTGACGCCGCCGCCCAGGGCGAGCTGGCCCGCGCCATCGTGCTGGCGGGGGACAGTTTCGGTCGCAGCGACGCCCTTCACGGCCAGCGGATCGATGTGGAATTCATCTCGGCCAACCCGACTGGCCCGCTGCACCTCGGGCACACCCGCTGGGCTGCCGTCGGCGATGCGCTCGCGCGGGTCCTCGCTGCGGCCGGGGCGGAGGTGGTTCGGGAGTTCTACATCAACGACCGCGGCGCGCAGATGGACCGCTTCGCGGCATCTCTCGAGGCCGCGGCTCTCGGCCAGCCGGTGCCCGAGGATGGCTACCACGGCGACTACGTGCCGCACCTGGCGCAGCAGATCGTGGCCGAGGTGCCCGGCATCCTCGACCTGCCCGAGGGCGAGCGGTTCGAGGCCTTCCGGGAGGAGGGCTACCGCCGGCAGCTGCGGCAGCAGCAGCAGGTGCTCGAGGACTTCCGCACCCGCTTCGACGTCTGGTACTCCGAGCGCTGGCTCTACGGGGAAGGCAGGGTCGAGCACGCCATCGACAAGCTGCGCGGGCTCGGGCACCTCTATGAGGCCGACGGCGCACTCTGGATGCGGACGACCGACTTCGGCGACGACCGGGACCGCGTTCTCATCCGCAGCAATGGCGAGCCGACCTACTTCGCCTCTGATGCCGCCTACTACGTGGACAAGCGGGAACGGGGGTTCGACGTCTGCCTCTATCTCCTCGGGGCCGACCACCACGGCTATGTCGGGCGGCTCAAGGCCATCGCCGCCTGCGCCGGGGACGACCCCTCGAAGACGCTTGACGTCCTGATCGGTCAGCTCGTCAAGATCCTCCGAGGCGGCGAGGAGGTGCGGCTCTCCAAGCGCGCCGGGGAGATCGTCACGCTGGAGGACTTCGTCGAGGTGGCGGGTCTGGACGCGGTCCGCTACTCGCTCTGCCGCTATCCCACCGACTCGCCGCTGGTCCTCGACCTCGACGTGATCACCCGGCAGAGCAACGACAACCCCGTCTACTACGTCCAGTACGCCCACGCCCGGCTCTCGCGCATTCTGGCCAACGCCGCCGAGCTCGGCATCGACCGCGGCTCTGCGGACGACTTCCGTCCCGAGCTGCTCGAGCACGACCGTGAGAGCGACCTGCTCGGTGCCCTCGGCGAGTTCCCGCGCGTCGTCGCGCAGGCCGCCGAGCTCCGCGAGCCGCACCGCGTCGCCCGCTACCTCGAGGAGCTGGCGTCGGCGTTCCACAAGTTCTACGACGAGTGCCGGGTGCTGCCCCGCGGTGACGAAGAGGTCACCGATGTCATGCGCGCGCGGCTCTGGCTGGTCGATGCCACGCGAGTCGTGCTCCGCAACGGGCTCGGCCTGCTCGGCGTCTCCGCTCCCGAACGGATGTAGCCCATGCGCGCCCACGAAGCCGGGGCCCTGCACGGAGACGCCGGATCCGCCGGCCCGGGCTGGCTGCGCCCGCCTGCCGACGTCAACGCCCTCGTCCCTTCCCTGTGGCCCGCCACTGTCGAACGCCGTCCGACCGGCGAGCTCGCCATCGCCGGCGTCGGGGTGGATGAGCTGGCCGGCGAGTTCGGCACGCCGCTCTACGTGCTGGACGAGGCCGACCTGCGCGGCCGCGCCCGGAGCTTCCGCACGGCCTTCCAAGCGGCGTTCGGCCCCACGGCGACCGTCTACTACGCCAGCAAGGCACTGCTCACCGTCGCGATCGCCCGCTGGGTCGCCGAGGAAGGCCTCTGCCTCGACGTCAGCACCGGCGGGGAGCTCGCGGTCGCCATGCGCGCGGGAGTCCCGGGTGAACGGATCCTGTTGCACGGCAACAACAAGAGCTGTGCCGAGATCGAGACGGCGCTCCGGTACGGGGTCGGCCGGATCGTGCTCGACGCTTACGAGGAGATCGAGCGGGTCGCGGCTGTCGCCGCGGCACTCGGGGTCGTCGCCCCAGTTCTCGTCAGAGTGACGGTAGGCGTCGAGGCACACACGCACGAGTACATCGCCACGGCACACGAGGACCAGAAGTTCGGCTTCTCCCTGGCCGGCGGCCACGCCCCGGAGGCCGCTCGCCGCGTGCTGGCCAACGACCATCTGCAGTTGCGCGGCCTGCACACCCACATCGGGTCGCAGATCTTCGACGACGCCGGCTTCGAGGTCGCCGCACGGCGTGTGCTCGGACTGCAGGCGGCCATCCGCGACGAGCACGGTGTCGAGCTGCCGGAGCTCGACCTCGGCGGCGGCTTCGGCGTGGCCTACACGACCCAGGACGACCCGTCGACTGCCGAGGAGCATGCCTCGCGGCTGGCGCAGATCGTGCGTCAGGAGTGCGACGCGCTCGCCCTGGCCGTGCCGGACATCTCGGTGGAGCCGGGCCGGGCGATCGTCGCCAACAGCGTCTTCACCCTCTACACCGTCGGCGTGGTCAAGCCCGTGGAGGTGGGCGCCGGGGAGACCCGTCGCTACGTCGCGGTCGACGGCGGGATGAGCGACAACATCCGGCCGGCGCTCTACGACGCCAGCTACTCCTGCACGCTGGCCGACCGGTCATCGGGCTCCTCGCCGGTGCTGAGCCGGGTCGTCGGGAAGCACTGCGAGAGCGGCGACATCGTGGTCAAGGACGAGTTCCTGCCCGGTGACGTCCATCCCGGCGACCTCCTTGCCGTCCCCGGCACGGGCGCCTACTGCCGCAGCATGGCGAGCAACTACAACCACGTCCCGCGGCCCCCGATCGTCGCCGTTCGAGATGGGCGGGCCCGGCTCATCGTGCGCCGCGAGACGATCGAGGACCTGCTGCGGCTCGAGGTCGACACGAGCGAGGGGGAGACATCGTGACCAGTGGAGCCGGAGGAGCCGTGACGGGCCAGCCGTTGCGGGTGGCGCTGCTCGGGCACGGCGTCGTCGGCGCCGAGGTCGCCCGGCTGATCCAGCAGCAGGGCGCTGACCTCGCCGCGCGCATCGGTCGCCCCTTGGAGCTGGCCGGTGTGGCCGTGCGACGGCTGCAGCGCCGCCTCTCCAAGGGTGAGTCCGCGACGCCGCTTGACCTGTTCACCGACGACCCGCTGGCCCTGGTCAAGCGCGACGACATCGACATCGTGGTGGAGGTGGTCGGCGGCATCGAGCCGGCCCGCACCTGGATCCTCGAGGCCCTGCGCGCAGGCAAGAGCGTGGTGACGGCCAACAAGGCACTGCTGGCCGAGGACGGGCCGGCTCTCTACGAGGCGGCCGACCGGGCCGGCGTCGACCTGTACTACGAGGCGGCCGTCGCCGGCGCCATCCCGATCCTGCGGCCGCTGCGCGAGTCGCTCGTCGGCGACCGCGTGGCTCGGGTGCTCGGCATCGTCAACGGCACCACCAACTTCATCCTCACCCGGATGGACGAGACCGGCGCCGGTTTCGCGGAGGCGCTGGAGGAGGCGACCGCACTCGGCTACGCCGAAGCTGACCCGACCGCCGACGTCGAGGGCTTCGACGCAGCCGCCAAGGCCGCCATCCTCGCCAGCCTCGCCTTCCACACCCGGGTCAGCGCCCGCGACGTCCACCGCGAGGGCATCACGGCGGTGACGGCCGGCGACGTGGCAAGTGCCCGCGCCATGAACGCGGTCGTCAAGCTTCTCGCCATCTGCGAGCTGACCGCCGACGGCGGTGTCTCCGCCCGCGTCCACCCGGCGATGATCCCGCGGTCGCACCCGCTCGCCTCGGTCCGCGAGGCCTTCAACGCCGTCTACGTGGAGGGCGAGGCCTCCGGCGGACTGATGTTCTACGGTCGCGGCGCCGGAGGCGCGCCCACGGCCAGCGCCGTTCTCGGCGACGTGGTCACCGCGGCGCGGCATCGCGTGCAGGGGGCCCGCGGCCACGGTGAGTCGGCCTACGCCGACCTGCCGGTCCGGCCGATGGGGGAGGTGCTCACGCGATACCACGTGAGCCTCGACGTCGCCGACCGTCCCGGTGTCTTGGCCGCGGTCGCGACTGTCTTCGCCGAGCACGAGGTCTCGATCGAGACCGTTCGGCAGCAGATCGGCCCGGCGGCTTCCGGTTCGGGCGTCGGCGGGGAGCGGGACCGGCCGGAGGATGCGGCGCCCACGGCATCGGCAGCAGACGGCGCTGATCGTCAGCCACGAGGCGAGGCAGAGCTGGTCGTGGTGACGCACACCGCCAAGGACGCCGCGCTCGACGCGACGGTCGCGGCGCTGCGCGAGCTGGACGCCGTCCGGGCGGTCACGAGCGTGATGCGAGTGGAGGGTGAGGACTGATGGCTCAGCCATGGCGAGGCGTGATCGAGGAGTACCGCGACCGGCTTCCGGTCGACGCGGGCACGCCGGTGGTGTCGCTCGGCGAGGGCGGGACGCCGCTCGTCCTCACGCGCGAGCTCAGCGCCAGGACCGGCTGCGAGGTGTGGCTGAAGGTCGAGGGCTGCAACCCCACCGGCTCCTTCAAGGACCGCGGCATGACGATGGCGATCTCCAAGGCCGCCGAGACTGGCGCCCAAGCCGTCATCTGTGCCTCGACCGGCAACACCAGCGCCTCCGCGGCCGCCTACGCGGTGCGCGCCGGCATGGTCTGCGCGGTGTTGGTCCCCGAGGGCAACATCGCCATGGGCAAGCTCAGCCAGGCTCTCGCGGCCGGCGCGACGATCCTGCAGGTCGACGGCAACTTCGACGACTGCCTCGACCTCGCCCGCGAGCTCTCCGACAACTACCCGGTGGCGCTGGTCAACTCGGTCAACCCCTTCCGGATCGAAGGGCAGAAGACCGCGGCGTTCGAGATCGTGGACGTGCTCGGCGACGCTCCCGACATTCACTGCCTCCCCGTGGGCAACGCCGGCAACATCACCGCCTACTGGCGCGGCTACGGCGAGTACGCCGCGGACGGCACCGCTACCGCGACACCCCGGATGTGGGGCTTCCAGGCGGCGGGGGCAGCCCCGATCGTCCGGGGGGAGCGGGTGGTGTCCCCGCAGACGCTCGCGACCGCGATCCGGATCGGCAATCCCGCATCGTGGGAGCAGGCACTCGCGGCCCGCGACGAGTCCAAGGGGCTGATCGAGGCCGTCACCGACGACGAGATCCTCGCCGCGCACCGGCTCCTCGGCGCTTCGGAGGGCGTCTTCGTCGAGCCGGCATCGGCGGCCAGCGTGGCAGGGCTGCTGAAGCAGGCCGAGCAGGGCGGTCTGGAGCAGGGCCAGCGCGTCGTGTGCACGGTGACCGGACACGGCCTGAAGGACCCGCAGTGGGCCACCCAGTCGGCGACTCCGCCGGTGTCGGTGCCTGCCGACGCTGACCGCGCGATCGCCGCCCTCGGTCTCGGCTGACTCTTGTCTGTCCACCCTGGCGTCATGCTGTCGGCTCCGGCTGAGGGGCCGGCGGTCGGCGCGACGGTTCGGGTGCGCGTGCCTGCGACCAGCGCCAACCTCGGGCCCGGCTTCGACGCCCTGGGCCTCGCGCTGGCGCGCCAGGACGAGGTGAGCCTGACGATCGTCGACGTTGCCGCCGCGGACCCGTCGCGGCCGATGGTCGACGTCGACGTCGTGGTCACGGGCGAGGGCAGCGAGGACGTGCCGCGGGACGTTACCCATCTGGTCGTGCGCGCCGCGGTCGCGGCGCTGCGGGCCAGCGGTGTCGAGCAGCGGCTTCGGCTGCAGCTGACCGCGCACAACCAGGTGCCGCATGGCCGCGGGCTCGGGTCCTCGGCCGCGGCCGCGGTCGCCGGGACGCTGGCCGGCCTGGCGCTGGCGTCTCCGTCGACCCTGCCGTCAGGACCGGTCCACGCCGCGCCGGGAGCGCCTGACGGGCCCGCGCCCGCCGACGTCGCCCTGGCGCTCGCGACGTCGTTCGAGGGTCATCCGGACAACGCGGCTCCGGCGATTCTCGGCGGGGCGACCGTCGCGTGGATGCCTGTCCGCTCTGGCCACCCCCTCGGCCCGAACGCCGATGCCTCGCGCCCGCAGGCGGCCCAACTGCGGCTGCACCCCGACCTGGTGGCAGTCGTGGCCATTCCGGTGACGCGACTGGCGACGGAGCGTGCGCGCGGGTTGCTGCCGGCTGCCGTGCCGCACAGTGACGCCGCCTTCGCCGCTGGCCGAGCCGCTCTGCTCGTGCACGCGCTCGCCGAGGCGCCCGACCTGCTCCTGCCTGCGACGGCGGACACGTTGCACCAGGAGGCGCGACGCGCCGCCATGCCGTCGTCGCTCGCGCTGGTCGACGCCCTGCGGGCCGACGGCTCGGCGGCGGTCGTGTCAGGGGCCGGGCCCACCGTGCTCGTGCTCACCACCGCGTCGCAGGCGGAGGCCGTCGCCGCACGCACCCGCGAGCTCGTGGCACACCAGGGGGCAGGTGTCGGAGCCGGCTGGGGCGTCGAGATCCTGCCCGTCGACAGGGCCGGCGCCCAGGTGGTGTGGGGCGATCCGGCAAGGTGACCGTGACGCCTGCCACTGTCGTGTTAGTCTGATCGTGCACCGAAGGGCCATCAGCGCCTGTGAGCCGTGTGCTCCCGTCTTCGTGATTCCGGTGCTCCGTCACGACCTCCGCCTTCGCGGGTCGCATCCAACCCTGCGTCCCCGCGTCGCTCCTGCAGGAGTCGTCGTGCCCCCAAGGGAAGGACCCTGAGTGAGCGACACCATCGACGTCGCCCCGGCAGCCACGCCGGACACCAACGGCGCCTCTGCGAGCGCCGACACCCGTGAGCCTCGTGCGCGTCGCACGACTCGCACCGGCGGCCTGAGCTCGCTGGTGCTGCCCGAGCTGCAGGCGATTGCCGCCCAGCTCGGCATCACCGGCACCGGCCGCATGCGCAAGAGCCAGCTCATCGACGCCATCAACGCCCACCAGAGCGGTGGCGCGCCCAGCGCCGGCACTGCCGAGGCAGGAGACAGCACCACCGGCACGCCGGCGAACGCCCCCGCCAGCGCAGCTGGCACCTCCTCGGCGAGCGACGAGGCGCCCTCGCGCCGCAGCCCGCGCCGCGCCACCCGCCCTGCCGCCACCGCGGGCAGTGACGAGACCGCAGTTCGCTCGGCCGACTCGGGCAGTTCGTCGCCTCAGGCTGACGCGTCGAACACGGCGTCCAACACGGCGTCGAACACGGCGTCCAACACGGCGTCGGCCCCGTCGGCGTCCTCTCAGCCCGAGCTCCCCATCGGAACCCAGCGCACCGAGACGCCCGGGCAGCGCGAGCACCGTGACGGCGGCGAGCACCTTGACGGCGGCGAGCAGCGGGAGTCGCACGACACCGGCGAGAACCGGGACGGCGAGGCCCGCGAGTCCCGCGAGGGGCGGGACCGCCCGAGTCGCCGGGAGCGTGAGCGGGAGCGTCGCGAGCGCCGC
>JBQCDV010000079.1:0-12328 GCA_051960855.1 Actinomycetales bacterium | reverse complement strand
CCCTCGACCGGCTCGTCGCCGACGGCGAGACGGTCGCCGCGACGACCTACCGCGCACGCCGCAAGCTCAACGCGGTCGGCGCGTTCACGCTCGTGCCCGGGTGGCCGGACCCGTTCAGCCCGTCGGTCCCGGACCGGCAGCGTGCCTACGACCGGCTCGTCGCGCCGGGCACGACGACGGCCGAACGCACGCAGATTGCCGATCGCTACTCCCTGCGGTGCGTCCTGGTGTCCGACGCCCCGGACCTCGCCGCTCCGGGTCGCCTGGCCCCCTTCGACCAGGCGACGAGGCTGCCCGGTGGCGACCAGCTGCTGTGCCGCGGCCGACGTAGCCTGTAGCCGTGGCCGATCCCGCTTCATACCGGCCAGCACCGGGCTCCATCCCGGACGAGCCGGGGGTCTACAAGTTCCGCGACAAGGACCGTCGCGTCATCTACGTCGGCAAGGCCAAGAGCCTGCGGTCGCGGCTGTCGTCGTACTTCCAGGACCTCGGCAACCTCCACCCCCGCACGCAGACGATGGTCACGACCGCGGCCTCGGTGGAGTGGACGGTCGTCACGACCGAGGTCGAGGCGCTGCAGCTGGAGTACTCCTGGATCAAGGAGTTCGATCCGCGCTTCAACGTCAAGTACCGCGATGACAAGAGCTACCCCTTTCTGGCCGTGACGCTGGGCGACGACGTGCCGCGGGCGATGGTCATGCGTGGCGCGAAGCGCAAGGGGACGCGCTACTTCGGGCCCTACGCCCATGCCTGGGCCATCCGGGAGACCCTCGACCTGCTGCTGCGCGTCTTCCCGATCCGCACCTGCAGCAACGGCGTCTACAAGCGGGCCGGACAGGTGGGCCGGCCCTGCCTGCTCGGCTACATCGACAAGTGCTCGGCGCCGTGCGTGGGCCGGATCAGCGAGGACGAGCACCACGCGATCGCGGAGGACTTCGCCGACTTCATGGCCGGGCAGACGTCGACCTACCTGCGGCGGCTCGAGAAGGAGATGCAGGTCGCCTCGGCCAACCTGGAGTTCGAACGGGCAGCACGGCTGCGCGACGACATCAAGGCCCTCGAGCGGGCGATGGAGAAGAACGCCGTCGTCCTCGGTGACGGCACCGACGCCGACATCGTCGCCTTCGCCGAAGACGCGCTCGAGGCGGCGGTGCAGGTCTTCTACGTCCGCGGTGGCCGGATCCGTGGCCAGCGCGGCTGGGTCGTCGAGAAGGTTGAGGACCTGACGACCGGCGAGCTCGTCGAGCACTTCCTCCAGCAGTCCTACGGCGCCGGTGGGGACGGGTGGTCGGATGCGGTGCCGCGCGAGGTGCTCGTGCCCGAGCTGCCGCCGGACCTCGAGGCGGTGGAGGAGTGGCTGCGCCGGCTGCGCGGCTCCCGGGTCTCCGTCCGAGTGCCGCAGCGCGGCGACAAGCGCGCGCTGCTCGAGACCGTCGAGCGCAACGCGCGCCAGTCCCTGCAGCTGCACAAGGTGCGGCGAGCCGGCGACCTGACGGCGCGCAGCAAGGCCCTGCAGGAGCTGCAGGACGCCCTCGACCTCGACGACGCGCCGCTGCGCATCGAGTGCTACGACATCTCGAACCTGCAGGGGACCGAGGTGGTCGCGTCCATGGTGGTCTTCGAGGACGGGCTGCCGCGCAAGAGCGAGTACCGGCGCTTCGCCATCCGCGGCGTCGAGGGGCAGGACGACGTCGCGTCCATGCACGAGGTGATCACGCGCCGCTTCCGAAGGTACCTCGAGGACCGGGAGGCGACCGGGGATCTCGCCGGCCAGGGCGGCCCCGAGGAAGCCGCCGACGTCCAGACCTCGAGCCCGAACGCCGCTGGCGGCGCTCCCGTCGGCGGGAACGTCGCCGCCAGCCTCGATCCGACGACCGGCCGGCCGCGCCGCTTCGCCTACCCGCCCAACCTGGTCGTCGTCGACGGCGGCCCGCCGCAGGTAGCGGCCGCCAAGCGGGCGCTCGACGAGTTGGGTATCGATGACGTGGCGCTGGTCGGCCTGGCCAAGCGGCTCGAGGAAGTGTGGGTCCCCGACGACGACCACCCCGTGGTCCTGCCGCGCCAGAGCGAGGGGCTGTACCTGCTGCAGCGGGTCCGCGACGAGGCGCACCGCTTCGCCATCACCTACCACCGGCAGCGCCGCAGCAAGACGATGACGGCCAGCGCCCTGGACGACGTTCCGGGTCTGGGGGAGTCGCGCCGCAAGGCGCTGCTGCGGCAGTTCGGCTCGCTGAAGCGGCTGCGGCAGGCCACCGCCGACGAGATCGCGACAGTGCCGGGCATCGGGGCGCGCACGGCGGAGGCGGTCGTGGCGGCTCTCAGCGCGGACACGCCAGCGCCGACCGTCAACGTCACGACCGGTGAGATCATCGAGTCGTGACCCGCACCCGCGCGCATTCGCCCGAGGTCCTGCTCGTCACGGGCATGTCGGGGGCGGGGCGCAGCACCGCCGCCAACGCCCTCGAGGACCTCGACTGGTACGTCGTGGACAACCTGCCGCCGGCGCTGCTGCCACGGCTGGCCGACCTCACCGGGCGTTCGCAGGGCGCGGTCCCGCGGATCGCCGCCGTCGTCGACGTGCGCAGCGGCGCCTTCTTCGATGACCTGCAGCAGGCGGTGGCGGAGCTGCGTCAGGCGGGCATCGACCCCCGGGTGCTCTTCCTCGACGCCAGCGACGACACGCTGGTGCGCCGGTTCGAAGCCGTGCGGCGGCCCCACCCGCTGCAGGGCGACGGGCGCATCATCGACGGCATCGCGCGCGAGCGGGAGCTGCTCGCCAGCGTCCGGGGGGACGCCGACATCGTCATCGACACCACCGGGCTCAACGTCCGCGAGCTCGCCACCAAGGTCGCGGCGGCCTTCGAGGCGGCGCCGCCGGAGGTCGTGCGCCTGACCCTGCTCAGCTTCGGCTTCAAGTACGGTCTGCCGGTCGACGCCGACCTCGTCGTCGACATGCGCTTCCTGCCCAACCCGCACTGGGTGCCGGAGCTGCGGCCGCACAGCGGGCTCGACGACGACGTCCGCGACTACGTGCTGTCGCAGCCGCGGGCGAGCGAGTTCCTCGACCGCTACGAGGACCTCCTGCGCCTGGTCTCCGACGGCTACCTGCGCGAGGGCAAGCGCTTCGTCACCGTCGCCGTCGGCTGCACCGGCGGCAAGCACCGCTCAGTGGCGATGTCGGAGGAGCTCGGGCGCCGGCTGCGCTCGGACGGGTTCGGAGTGGCTGTCGTGCACCGCGACCTGGGCCGCGAGTGAACATCGATGGCGTCGGCCTCGGCGCGTCCTCGTTGCTGACGCCTCGGGGTGGGCCTGCGGTGGCGGCCCTCGGCGGCGGCCACGGCCTCGCGGCGACGCTGTCGGCACTGCGCCGGGTCACCGACCGCCTGACAGCGATCGTCACGGTCGCCGACGACGGCGGCTCCAGCGGCCGGCTCCGCAAGGAGCTGGGAATCCTGCCGCCTGGCGACCTGCGCATGGCGCTCGCCGCCCTCTGCGGCGACGACGACTGGGGTCGCACCTGGAGCGACGTCGTCCAGCACCGCTTTGTGAGTGGCGGCGACCTGCACGGTCACGCCGTGGGCAACGTGCTGATCGCCGCCCTCTGGGAGCTGCTCGGTGACACCGTCCCTGCGCTCGACCTCATGGGCCGGCTGCTGCGTGCCGAGGGCCGCGTGCTGCCCATGTCGACGGTGCCGCTGGACCTCGAGGCCACGGTCGTCGGCCTCGACCCGGACGCCCCCTACGAGACCAGCACGGTGCGCGGCCAGGTGGAGGTCGCGACCACACCGGGACGGGTTGCGGGAGTGAGTCTTGTGCCGTCGGAGCCGCCAGCGTGCCCCGAGGCGCTGACGGCGCTCCGCTACGCCGACTGGGTCATCCTCGGCCCCGGGTCCTGGTTCACCTCGGTCATCCCGCATTTGCTGGTCCCCGACCTCGCCGAGGCGCTCACGACGACCCAGGCCGCCCGGGTCGTCGTGCTCAATCTCGAGCCGCAGGCGGGGGAGACCAGCGGCTTCTCACCCGAGACGCATCTCGAGGTGCTGGGCGCGCACGCCCCCGAGCTGCGCCTCGACGCCGTCATCTGCGACCCGCGGTCGGTCCACGACGAGGGGAGCCTCCGGCAGGTGGCCGGGGAGTTCGGCGCGACCCTGCTCATCCGCGACGTCTCGCTGGACGACGGGTCCGCCCGGCACGACATCGTCAAGCTCGCCGCCGCCTTCGGCGAGCTGTTCGCCAGGGGCGCCCGCGCGCGGATGCCCGCGGCCGTCGACGGCGAGAGGTGACGGCAGCGGCGTTCGGGCCCTGGGTCGACAGGCCTTGTGGCGCTTGAGGTGTGCCTCTCACATCTGCCGAGGCGGACCTCGCGGCCGCCTCGCCGTGACAGGATGCAGGACATGGCGATGACGGCATCGGTGAAGGACGAACTGGGCCGCTTGAACGTCACCAAGCCGTGCTGCCGCAAGGCTGAGGTGTCCTCGATCCTCCGGTTCGCGGGGGGACTGCACCTGGTGGCCGGGCGGGTCGTGGTCGAAGCCGACCTCGACACCGGGCAGGCGGCCCGACGGCTGCGCAAGGACCTCAGCGAGATCTTCGGGCACGACGCCGAGGTCACCGTCGTCAGCGCGGGCGGCCTGCGCCGCACCAACCGCTACCTCGTGCGGGTCGAGGACAACGGCGACGTCCTCGCCAAGCAGGTCGGCCTGCTCGACCTGCAGGGACGTCCGGTGCGAGGTCTGCCGCCGTCGGTCGTCAGCGGCGCCACCTGCGACGCCGAGTCGGCCTGGCGTGGCGCCTTCCTCGCCCACGGCTCGCTCACCGAGCCCGGTCGCAGCGCCGCCCTCGAGGTCACCTGCCCCGGACCGGAGGCCGCCCTGGCGCTCGTCGGCGCCGCGCGACGCCTGGGGATCTCCGCGAAGGCTCGTGAGGTGCGAGGGGTCGACCGCGTGGTGATCCGCGACGGTGACGCGATCAGCGCCCTGCTCACCCGGCTCGGTGCCCACGACAGCGTGCTGGCCTGGGAGGACCGCCGGATGCGCCGCGAGGTGCGTGCGACGGCCAACCGCCTGGCCAACTTCGACGACGCCAACCTCCGCCGGTCAGCGCGCGCCGCTGTCGCCGCCGGTGCCCGGGTCGAGCGCGCGTTGGAGATCCTCGGCGAGGACGTGCCAGAGCATCTGCGCGAGGCCGGAAACCTGCGCGTGCAGCACCGGCAGGCCAGTCTCGAGGAGCTCGGTCAGCTGTCCGTGCCGCCGATGACCAAGGACGCCATCGCGGGACGCATCCGCCGTCTGCTGGCCATGGCCGACCGTCGCGCCGTCGAGCTCGGCATCCCCAACACCGAGGCCGGTCTGACCGCGGAGATGCTCGACGCCTGAGGGCTGCGAGTGGAACCGGTCCGCTACTGGAAGCGGAACGGCCGCGGGACTGGTGCCAGCCGCACCCGCGGGCAGGTCGCGAGCGTCAGGTTGGCGTGTCGCAGCGCGTCGTCGCACAGCGTCTCTGTCGTCCAGCCCTGACTGAGGCCGTAGGCGGTGATGGAGGCGCGGAAGATCGTCACCGCGTAGCGCCGTGGGCTGTCGTAGACGCAGCTGACGGTCCCGATGTGGACCGCGTCGCCGGGCTCGTCGGCCCCGGGGGGCCAGGGTGCGCTGTAGCGCCGCCAGGTGCCCGGACGTGTCCACCAGTGGCCACCACCGCGCACGTCATCACTGGCCAGCCCGCTGAGGATCAGCCTGGCGTCGTGCTCGGACAGCACGGCGGAGGGGCGGATGACCTCGCTGGAGGCGAAGTCGTCGAGCGTGCTCGAGGCTCCCACGGTCGTCTCCTCAGTCCCTCGAGGTCCGAACGGCGCTGTCCTCGCTTCCGTGGGCGAGCCCGACCCCGAGGACCTGGTGCGTGGTCGACGAGTCCGGCAGTCCTGCCTCGGGACGGCCGTAGAGGAAGCCCTGCACGTGGCTGCAGCCCAGGTCGAGCAGCTTGCGGGCCTGCCCGACGGTCTCCACGCCCTCGGCCACGCTCGGGATCCCGAGGTCGTGGCACATGCCGAGGACGGCGCGCACGATCGCGAGGGCGCTGCGGTCGGTGAGCATCGGGTGGATGAAGGACTTGTCCACCTTGACCATGTCGACCGGCAGGTCGCGCAGCAGTGACAGCGACGAGTAGCCGGTGCCGAAGTCATCGAGAGCGATCTTGACGCCGAGCGCGGAGAGGGCCCGCAGCTCGTCCAGCACGGCGGGACTGACGTTGAGCAGGGTCGTCTCGGTGACCTCCAGGTGCAGCGCGGAGGCGCGCAGCCCGCTCTCGGACAGGGCTCGCTCCACCAGGGCGAGCACCCCGGGGCTGCCGAGCTGGATGGGGGAGGCGTTGACGGAGATGAAGGCGCCCCGCTCCGCCAGGCGGTGGGCGACCGCGTCGCGGCAGGCCTGGTGCAGCACCCACCAGCCGATCGGGCGGATCAGGCCGCTGGTCTCGGCCAGCTGCAGGAACCGCTCCGGGGGCAGCAGCCCCTGCTGCGGATGGCGCCACCGCAGCAGCGTCTCGTAGCCCGCGACGTTCTCGTCGCGCAGCGACACGATGGGCTGGTAGTGCGCCCGCAGCTGGCCGGCCTGCACCGAGGAGCGCAGATCCTGCTCCAGCGCGAGGTCCTCCGCCGTGGCCATCCGGTCGACGTTCGGGTCGAACAGCTCCGCCCGGGCGCGACCGCTCCGCTTCGCGCGCAGCAGCGCGAGGTCGGCGCGCATCAGCACCTCGTCCGCGCCCTCGATCGCGCCGTCTCCGGTGGCGGCGCCGATGCTCAGCGTGACCGCATGCTCGTGACTGCCCAGCAGCACGGGGGCTTCGAGAGCCGCTGCCATCCGTGCCGCCAGCTCGCCCAGCTCGCGCTCGTGCACCACGCGCTCGACGACCGCGACGAACTCGTCGCCACCGACCCGGCCGAGCAGCACCTCGTCGGGCAGGGCCCGGCGCAGCCGCTCCGCGACCTGCACGAGGAGGTCGTCTCCCGCACCGTGCCCGAGACTGTCGTTGACGACCTTGAACCGGTCGAGGTCGCAGAAGAGCACCCCGACAAGGCGGCCAGGCTGGTCCTCCAGCGCGCTCGACAGCCACTGCCGGGTGAGGAAGCGGTTGGGCAGCCCCGTCAGCGAGTCATGCAGAGCCTGGTCTGCCAGCTGCAGCTCGGCCTCGCGGGACTCGGTCACGTCCTGCAGCTGGACGATGACAGCGGCGACGCGGCCGTCCACCCCCATGACCGGGGCAGCCGTCACCCGGCACCAGATCGGGCTTCCGGCGGCGGTGCGGAAGCGCCGGTCGCAGCTCCACGACCGCTGCTTTCCCTCGAAGAGCGCCGCGAGGGACGCCTCCGTCACGCCGCTGTCGTCGAGGTCGAGGGCCGGCAACGGCACCCGGTCCAACTCGTCGCTGCGGAAGCCCAGCATGCGTAGCAGCGCGGGGTTGGACAGCAGGATGGAGCCGTCGGCGGCGACGAGGCAGCCGCCGATGGGGGAGTGCTCGAAGGCCACACGCCACCGCTGCTCGTCGGCGACGAGATGCTCCATCGCCAGGTGGTCGTCGGTGACGTCGCGGGCACTGAGGTAGAAGGCCGCCGTCGGGTGGCCGCTGATCTCCGTGGCGGCGACGTCGAGCCACTGCAGGCCCTGGGGGGTGTGCACGCGCACCGTGGCGCGCAACTGGCCGGTGCGCCGCAGTCGGGAGGCCAGGGCGGTGACGGTGGCGCGGTCCTCGGGAGCGATGAGGTTGCACAGCGTCTGCCCGACGAGGGTCCCCCGGGCCACGCCCAGCACGTCCTCGACGGTGGTGCTGGCCGCGACGACGCCCCAGTCGTCGTCGAGGGCGGCGACGAGGTCGGCTTCGGTCCACAGCAAGACCGGGGGCTGGCTCGGCGAGGCCTGATCGGACAGGCCGTCGGCAAGCGCGGCTCCCGCGGTCACGCCACTTCGCGCCAACGGCACGCGTCCACCCCCTCGCTGGAAACGCAGCCCTCCGGAACCCTCTGCTGGCTCCACCGGACCATGATCGGCAGCGGCGTCCGCGACCTTGAGCGTTCCTTGAGATCCGGCGGCGATAGGGTCGGTCACGAACGGATAACCGCACTGCCCCGCAGCGCTCGGTCAGCCGCTCGTCCGGCCCGCTGCCGTGCCGGACGACCTGCCCGTGCCTGCCGCTCCTTCCGGAGGCTTACGTGACGATCCGCGTCGGCATCAACGGCTTCGGCCGCATCGGCCGCAACTTCTTCCGCGCAGCACTCGCCCAGGGCGACGACATCGAGGTGGTCGGCGTCAACGACCTCACCGACAACGCCACTCTCGCGCACCTGCTCAAGTACGACTCGATCCTCGGCCGACTCGGTCGCGAGGTGACCTACGACGCCGACTCGATCACCGTTGGCGGACACAAGATCCGCGCTCTCGCGGAGCGCGACCCGGCCGCCCTCCCGTGGGGCGAGCTGGGCGCTGACGTCGTCATCGAGTCCACCGGCCGCTTCACCAACGCCGACGAGGCCCGCAAGCACGTCGAGGCCGGCGCCAAGAAGGTCATCATCTCCGCGCCCGCCAAGGGTGAGGACCTGACCGTGGTCATGGGGATCAACGACTCGGCCTACGACCCGGCCAAGGACACGATCATCTCCAACGCCTCGTGCACCACGAACTGCGTGGCGCCGATGGCGAAGGTGCTCCTCGACACCTTCGGGATTGTCAAGGGCCTCATGACGACGATCCACGCCTACACCAACGACCAGGTCATCCTCGACTTCCCGCACAAGGACCTGCGTCGCGCTCGCGCGGCGGCGACCAACATCATCCCGACCACGACCGGTGCCGCCAAGGCCACCGCGCTGGTGATCCCCGAGCTCAAGGGCAAGCTCGACGGCCTGGCCATGCGCGTCCCGGTCCCGACCGGCTCGGTCACCGACCTGGTCGTGACCCTGGAGCGCGAGGTCACCAAGGACGAGGTCAACGCCGCTTTCCGTGCTGCCGCCGAGGGTCCGCTCAAGGGCATCCTCGAGTACACCGAGGACCCGATCGTCTCCAGCGACATCGTCACCTCGCCGGCCTCCTGCACCTTCGACTCGTCGCTGACGATGGCGCAGGGCAACCAGGTCAAGGTCGTCGGCTGGTACGACAACGAGTGGGGCTACTCCAACCGCCTGGTTGACCTCACGCGTCTCGTCGGCTCGCAGCTCTGAGGGCGGCAGTGAGCGAGAGCACCACGACTGCTGCTGACAGCTGGCTGGCCCCGCTCGGGAACGTGCGGGGCAAGCGGGTGCTGGTCCGTAGCGACCTCAACGTGCCGTTGGACGGGCAGACGATCACCGACGACGGGCGTATCCGCGCCTCGGTGCCGACCCTGAAGGCGCTGCTCGACCGCGGCGCCAAGGTCATCGTCACCGCCCACCTCGGTCGCCCCAAGGGTGAGCCGGACCCGCGCTACTCGCTGGCGCCGGTGGCCAGCCGCCTCCAGGAGCTGCTGGGCGTCCCGGTCCGCTTCGCGGCCGACACCGTCGGCGAGCAGGCGCGCGCCACCGTTGCTGAGCTCGGCGACGGTGAGGTCGCCCTGCTGGAGAACGTCCGCTTCGACGCGCGCGAGACCAGCAAGGACCAGGCCGAGCGGGCGGCGTTCGCCGATGAGCTGGCGTCGCTCGCCGACGCCTACGTCTCCGACGGCTTCGGCGCGGTGCACCGCAAGCACGCCAGTGTCTACGACGTCGCGCAGCGGCTGCCGCACACGGCGGGGACGCTGGTCGATGCCGAGGTCGCGGTGCTCCGTCGGCTGACCGAGGACCCGCAGCGGCCCTACGTGGTCGTGCTCGGGGGCGCGAAGGTCTCCGACAAGCTCGGGGTCATCGACAACCTGCTCGGCAAGGCCAACGCCATCCTCGTCGGCGGCGGCATGGTCTTCACCTTCCTCAAGGCGCAGGGCCACGAGATCGGCCGCAGCCTGCTGGAGGAGGACCAGCTCGACACCGTGCGCGGCTACCTCCAGCGCGCGCAGGAGACGGGCGTCTCGATCGTCCTCCCGAACGACGTCGTCGTCGCTCCCGAGGTCGCCGACGGTGCCCCGACCGAGGTGGTGGCGGTCGACGCGATTCCCGCCGACCAGATCGGGCTGGACATCGGACCGATGTCGGCGGCCGCCTTCGCGGAGGTCATCCGCGGGGGCCGGACGATCTTCTGGAACGGTCCCATGGGCGTCTTCGAGATCCCGGCCTTCGCCGGTGGGACGCGCGCCGTCGCCGATGCCCTTGCGGCGGCGACCAAGGACGGCGCTCTGACCGTGGTCGGCGGCGGGGACTCGGCAGCAGCTGTGCGGCGTCTCGGCTTCTCCGACGACGACTTCGGCCACATCTCCACCGGTGGTGGAGCCAGCCTTGAGCTCCTCGAGGGCAAGGCGCTGCCTGGCCTCGAGGTGCTCGGACTCGCACCCGCTGCCTCCCAGGGCGGGCAGCCCTGATGGCGGCGCCTGCGGGCCGGACCCCGCTGATCGCCGGCAACTGGAAGATGAACCTCAACCACCTCGAGGCGATGGCCTTCGTCCAGAAGCTCGGGTGGTCGCTGAAGGACAAGAAGCACGACTTCGGCGCTGTCGAGGTCGCCGTGCTGCCACCCTTCACTGACCTGCGCAGCGTGTAGACCCTGGTCGACGGCGACAAGCTCGAGCTGCGCTACGGAGCGCAGGACCTGTCCCGGCACGACGCGGGCGCCTACACGGGCGAGGTGTCCGGTGGCATGCTCGCGAAGTTGGGCTGCACCTACGTGCTGGCCGGTCACTCCGAGCGCCGGGAGTACCACGGCGAGGGCGACGACGTCGTAGCGGCCAAGGTGCAGGCGGCGGTGCGGCACGGCCTCACGCCGATCCTGTGCGTCGGGGAGCCGCTGCCCGTCCGCCAGGCGGGCACGCACGTGGAGCACGCCGTCGGCCAGCTGTCGGCGGCGCTCGAGGGCATCCCGGCGGACAAGGCGCGCAGCTTCGTCATCGCCTACGAGCCGGTCTGGGCTATCGGGACCGGTGAGGTCGCGACGCCGGAGGACGCGCAGGAGGTCTGTGCGGGTCTGCGGACGCGCCTCGCCGAGCTCTACTCCGGCGACCTCGCCGACGGGGTCCGCGTGCTGTACGGCGGCTCGGTCAAGGGCGCCAACGCGGCCGCGATCATGGCGCAGCCGGACGTTGACGGCGCGCTCGTCGGCGGGGCGAGCCTGGATGTCGACGAGTTCACGGCGATCTGCCGGTTCCAGCACGCCGGCTGAGCCACTGCGGCCGCCCCAGCGTCGTCCTGACGTACGCTGGGGTCGGTCGCACACCGGCAGCCACGCCACACACCACTGGGAGCACGCGAGTGAACGTCATCAACTACGTCATCGAGGGGATCCTGATCCTCGCCAGCGTGCTGATGGTGCTGCTCGTGCTGCTGCACAAGGGCAAGGGCGGGGGACTGTCCGACCTCTTCGGCGGCGGCGTCTCCTCGAGCCTCGGTGGCTCCTCCGTGGTCGAGCGCAATCTCGACCGCTTCACCATCCTCGTGGGCGTCGTCTGGCTGGTCTGCATCGTGGTCCTGGGGATCACGCTCAAGTCCAGCTGACGCGCCACCTCCGAAAGGACCGAATCCGTGGCCAGTGGTAACGCGATCCGTGGCAGCCGCGTCGGCGCCGGGCCGATGGGCGAGGCCGAGCGTGGCGACGCCGCGCCCCGTGTGTGGGTGTCCTACTGGTGCGCCAACGGGCACGAGACACGCCCCAGCTTCGCCGAGGAGCCCGGGCTGTCGGTGCCCGAGGAGTGGGACTGCCCCCGGTGCGGCTTCCCTGCCGGGCAGGACCAGGCCAACCCACCGGCGCCCCCGCGCAACGAGCCCTACAAGACGCACCTGGCCTATGTGAAGGAGCGGCGCAGCGACGCCGACGGCGCGGCCATCCTCGAGGAGGCTCTCGAGAAGCTGCGCACCACCGGCCGCCCGTACTGACGATCTCCGCGCTCGCCGCGCCCGCACGCGATCTCGCGACGTGAGCCGGACCGCGAGCCCGTCAGGGTGAGGCGAGGCGGCCGAGGCCGCGCGCGCGAGGGCCGGCAGCCTCCCGGTCCAGCAGCCACAGCGTCCGGCTGCGGCCGCCTACCTCCGCGGCTGGCGCCTGCATCCGCCCGGCCCCGCTGAGCGCCAGCTCGACCGCGTCCCGCTTCGCCTCTCCGGTCGCGAGCAGCCAGACCTCGTCGGCGTCCGCGAGCGTGGGGAACGACAGGCTGATCCGCAGGGGCGGCGGCTTGGGTGCCCCGCGCACGGGCACGACCGGTCGCTCGTCGTGCAACGCGGGATGCTCGG
>JBQCDV010000078.1:0-10906 GCA_051960855.1 Actinomycetales bacterium | reverse complement strand
CAGGGGCTCGACCGGCTCTCCGGTGCCGACCGCATCGGCACAGCGATCGCGATGAGCGACGCCGTCTGGGACGACGCCTCCGCCGATGCCGTCGTGCTCGCGACGACCAACGGCTTCGCCGACGGCCTCGGCGGCGGCACGCTTGCCGCTGACGCCGGCGGCCCGCTGCTCCTCAACCCCCCGACCGCGCTCAACACCGACGTGCGCGACGAGCTCGTGCGCGTCCTCGCGAACGGCGCCACGATCTACCTCGCCGGTGGCACCTCGGCGCTCAACGGCAGTGTCGAGAAGAGCCTCCGGGACCTGGTCAGCAATGGCGCGCTCAAGGGCAAGAGCATCACGGTCAAGCGCCTGCCCGGCGCCAACCGCTACGACACCGCACGGGTCATCGCCAACGAGGTCCTCAAGGTGACGGGGCAGACCCATCCGCGCACCATCTTCGTCGCCACCGGGACCAACTTCCCCGACGCCCTGAGTGCGAGCGCGGCGGCGGCCAACAACGGCGGCGTGGTCGTGCTGTCGAGCAAGAACTCTGCCGGTGCGGGCGTCATCCCCACCGAGACGGCCGCGTTCCTCGACGCCCACACCGACGCGGCGACGTTCGGGATCGGCGGCTCGGCCGCGCAGGCGCTCGGCTACGACAAGAACGACCCCTTCGCGTTCGTCGGCACTGACCGCTACGAGACGAGCACCAAGGTCGGCGACGCCTTCTTCGACTACCTCGGCTACAACACCGGTGCCATCGTCGTCGCCAGTGGCGAGAGTGCCGCGGACGCGCTGAGCGGGGGTGCGGCGGCCGGGACCCTCGGCTTCCCCGTCATCCTCGTGCCGAACAAGCGGTACTCCTCGGCGTCGGTGCTGGCACCGTCCACCACCGCGTTCCTGACCGAGCGCGCGCAGCACGTCTTCGGCGGCATCCTCGGCGGTGGCACCAGTGCGGTGTCGACCACGGTCGAGAACAGTCTCACCAGCATCATCGCGTCGAAGTGACGTCTGGGCACCTGCCGCAGGCGTGACGCAGGCGTGACGCAGGACCACCAGGGGCGGGAGCTGCCAGTCGGCTCCCGCCCCTGGCGCATTCCGGGGACCCTGTCGGCCCGATTGATTAGGGTCAAACCGTGACTCATCCCGCCTTCGCGCCTGCCGCCACGGATGCCCCGCCGGGCTATGCCCCGTCCGCTGCGTACACCCGCGGTTGGGCCGAGCTGGTGGCCCGCGTGGCTGGTTCGCCCGAGGGGGCCCGCGCCTACGCCACGGTGCCAGGGCAGGGCGGGCGCAAGCGGGCGACCCTGCGCGGCCGCGAGCGCAAGGGGCAGCGGCAGCTGCTCGTCGGCGAGTCGTGGTTCGCCTCGCCGTGGCTGGAGGCAGCCGCAGCCGAGCAGGCGGTGCTGCTGCACACCCCTTCCCGAACGTCGCTGCGCCTTGCCGCCGTGCTGCGCTCCCTCGCCACCGTCGCGGCGGGCGTCACCATCGCCCTCGCCTTTCTCGCCGCCGGTGGCGGGGTGGCAGGTGTCGTGGCTGCGCTGGTCTCGGTGGTCGTCACCCTCGCTCTCCGGTGGGGCGCGACGCGGGTCCAGCTGCCCGTTGTGCTCAGCGGGGCGGACGGCGCCGCCGAGCTGGTCGGGCGGGAGGCGGTGCTGGGACTGCACGAGGCTCTCGACTCGACCCAGGCCCGGTCGGCCGCCGTCTTCGCTCGCGCCGGCCTCGAGCTGCCGGCCATGGCGCCCCTGCTGCGGGAGCGGTGGGGACTCCAGGTGCCGGAGTCCGGCGCACCGCCCGAGGCGGCCGCCTCCGCGCCCGAGAACAGTTCGCGTCTCTCCCCCCGCCGTGCCTATGGGGCAGTGCTGGGTCTCTACGCGCTCACCTTCGGCGGTGCCGTCGTCACCGCCGGGCTCTTCCTGAGCGACGCGGCGCTGGCCGACAACTCCGATGCCGGCTACACCTGGCAGCCCATGGTGGCCAGCGCCGTGCAGCAGCTGTCGGCGGACCTGCTCGTCGTGGTCGCGGCCCTGCTGATCGCGCAGCGGCTGGGCTTATCGCGGCTCGCGCTCGGCGCGACCCTCCCGCGGACACGTCGCGCGCTGCGGGGCGACGTCCTGGGCTTCGTCGTCACGATCGTCAGCTTCGGCATCTCGAGCGGGTTGATGAGTGTCGTCGACAGCCGCGGCTATCCGGGCCAGGACGGCGGCCCGTGGCTGGTCCTGCCGATGTTCACCAGCTCGCTGATGGCCGGCCCGACCGAGGAGCTGGTGTGCCTCGCGCTGCTGGTGAGCGCTCTCCGGCTGGCCCGCCAGCCGTGGCTGCGCATCCTCGCGCTGGGCCTGGTCCTGCGCCTCGCCTTCCACATTTACTACGGCTGGCCGGCGGTCTTCTTGGCGGTCTGGGCGCTGTCAGTGCTGCTCTGCTACGCCGCCGCGCGGAGGGTCATCGGCCTGATCGTCGCGCACAGCCTCATCGACATCACCGTCACGATCAGCCAGCTGGACGAGCGGACCAGCAACGCGATCCTCGGCTTCGAGCTCCTGCTGCTCGTCGCCGCCGTCATCGCGGTGGGCCTACGGATGAGCGCCTACCGCGCTGACGAGCTGCGCGTCGCCCTCCACCCCGTGATGCCGGCAGCGGGGGGCGGGGCCTCCACCGCCGCCGACTACTCCGTGGCCGCCAGCAGCGGCTCGAGCACCGCGTCGGGGTGACGCTGCAGGGTCGAGCGCAGCCGCCACACGTCGGGAAACAGCGCCAGCAGCGCGCCGTCGCTCTCCCGGGTCAGGACCTCCACCCCCGGGGTCGCCTGCAGGATCGGGATTGTCGCGGCGTCGGTGAGGCGAGCCAGTGAGTAGGGCAGCGAGTCGATCGACACGGGGGCGTTGAACTCCCCGCCCATCCGGTGCTCGGCGACCTCGAACTGCATCGGCCCGACCGCGGCGAGCACGGGAGCCTGCGCGCCACGCAGGTCGGAGCGCAGCACCTGGACGACGCCCTCCTGCTCGAGCTGGGTGATGCCCCGCTGGAACTGCTTGTACTTGCCGGCGTCCTTGGCCCGCACCACCCGGAAGTGCTCAGGGGCGAAGCTCGGCAGCCGCGGAAAGGTGACCGGCTCGTCGATGTAGAGCGTGTCCCCGACGGTGAGCGCGTTCGCGTTGACGAGGCCCACGATGTCGCCGGGGTAGGCCACATCCAGCGTCGTTCGCTCCCGACCGAAGACCTGCTGCGCGTACTTGGTCGCGAAGGGCCGCCCCGTCTGGGCGTGCGTGACGACCATCCCGCGCTCGAAGACCCCGGAGCACACCCGCACGAAGGCGAGCCGGTCGCGGTGCGCGGTATCCATGCCCGCCTGCACCTTGAAGACAAAGCCGGAGAACGGCGCCTCCAGGGCGCGCGGCGTGCCCTTCTCGTCCTCCCGCGCGCCGGGGCTCGGAGCGATGTCGACAAGGGTCTGCAGCAGCTGCCCGACGCCGAAGTTGGTGACGGCGCTGGCAAACAGCACCGGAGTCGACTCGGCCGCCTCGAAGCTGCGCTGGTCGTGGTCGTTGCCGCTGAGCCCGAGCAGCTCGGCCTCCTCGACAGCCGTCGTCCATGCCTCGCCCTCCGCCGAGGTGGCGGCGAGAGCGTCGGGGGCGCCGGACTCGACGGGGAAGCGCTCCTCCGCCGCGAGGGTCGCGCCGCCCGCGGTGCGCGCGAAGCGCACGAAGTCGCCGGTGCGCCGGTCCAGCACGCCACGGAAGTCACCGGCCACACCGACCGGCCAGGTCAGGGGAGTGGGGCGCAGCCCGATCCGCTCGGTGATCTCGTCGAGCAGCGCGAGGGCCTCGCGGCCGGGCCGGTCCCACTTGTTGATGACCGTGATGACGGGGATGCGGCGGTGCCGGCAGACCTCGAAGAGCTTCAGCGTCTGCGGCTCCAGACCCTTGGCCGCGTCGAGCAGCATGACCGCGGTGTCCACGGCGGCCAGCACCCGGTAGGTGTCCTCCGAGAAGTCGGCGTGGCCGGGGGTGTCGAGCAGGTTGATGACGCAGCCGCCGTACTCGAACTGCAGCGCGGCGCTGGTGATGGAGATTCCGCGAGCCTGCTCGATCTCGAGCCAGTCGGACACGACCCCCTTGCGGGCGCCCTTGCCGTGGACCGCTCCGGCGGAGGTGATGACACGGGCGTGCAGCGCGAGCGCCTCGGTGAGCGTCGACTTGCCGGCGTCGGGGTGGCTGATGACAGCGAACGTGCGGCGACGCGCAGCCTCCCGAACGACGGTGCTCGGGCTGGGGTCGGGGCTGGGGCCGGGGCTGGCGTTGGTGTTCGTGCCGGTGGTCGTCGCCGTGCCTGCGCTGCTCACGGCTCCATTCTCGCCGACGTTCGCTGCCTTCAGGACCGGGCGCGACGCGCCGATAGCCGCAGGAGGGCCGCGGCTGCGGCTCTCGCTTCCTGTCCGATTCGCGCTGCTTTGTCAGCCTCCGCGGCAGGTCGAAAGCATTTCGGGTGCCTTCTTGGGCCGCAAATGCCTCGGCTTGGCGTGCGTCGCTGACATCCTCAAAGCGCCGCCGGCTGGGGAGGCCGGCTCAACTCGGGAGGTTCTGGCGTGCGCTCGACGTCACTGCGACGGCTCGTCCCCGTCACCCTGCTGGCTGTCGTGGCGGCGGTCGTCGCCGTCCTCGTGCCCACGCCGCAGGCGGCGCACGCGCTCTCCGGCCCCTATGGGGTCGATGTCTCGAGGTTCCAGCACACCAGTGCGTACCCGACGATCAACTGGTCGCAGGTGAAGGCGTCGGGCAAGTCCTTCGTCTTCGTCAAGGCGACCGAGGGCACGACCTACACCAGCCCCAACTACGGCGACGTCTACGACGCCCGTAACGCGGGGCTCTACTCGGGTGCCTACCACTTCGCGCGTCCCAGCTACCCCGTGCGCTCCGACGCGCTGGCCGAGGCCGACCACTTCACCGACGTGATCGGCGACATCCGCACGGCGAACACGCTGCCTCCCGTGCTCGACCTCGAGGACGCGGGCTCGCTGTCGCAGGGCGACCTCGTCCAGTGGGTGCAGCTCTTCCTGGAGCGCGTCCGCAGCAACACCGGGCGCGCCCCGATCATCTACGTCTCGCCGAGCTTCTGGTCGAGCAAGATGGCCGACCACCAGGGGTTCCAGCAGTACGCGCTGTGGGTCGCGCACTACACCAGCGCGTCCTCCCCGATCGTCCCCGGCGGCTGGAAGTTCTACAGCTTCTGGCAGTACTCCAGCTCGAAGACCACCCCGGGCATCTCCGGCGGTGTCGGCTCCGTCGATCAGAACTCCTTCAATGGCGGGGCCAGCCAGCTGGCTAGCTTCGCCAACGGGACGGCGAGCCAGTCGTGGCCGACCGCGGCCCCTGACGCGCCGTTCAGCCTTAGGGTGGCCTCCGGCTCCAACGGCCAGGCGACCGTGCGCTTTGTCCCGGGCGAGGACAACGGCCTCGCGGCCACGAGTTTCCGGGTGTCCGTGTCCGACGGGGTCGGCAGCCGGACGCTGACGGACAGCACCACGACGACGTTCTCGGGTCTCACGCCTGGCGCCACCTATAGCGTCAGCGTGACGGCAAGCAACGGCCGTGGCACGTCGCCCGCTGCCACCACGACGTTCACGGTGCCGCTGGCCTCCACTGCCACGCCCACCCCGACACCTACGCCCAGCCCGTCCGAGACCGTCGTCCCTCTGGCCGCGCCCAAGCTCACTGCCACCGCCGGCACCGAGCAGGTCGCCCTGTCGTGGAGTGCGGTCGATGCCGCCGCGACCAGCGTCGAGGTGCAGCGCTGCGCTCCCGCGCCGTGCACGCCCACTGACACAGTCGCCACGCCCGCGACCACGTCGCGCAGCTGGGTCGACACCACTGTCGAGCCCGGCACGGCCGCGAGCTACCGGCTGGCGGTCGCAGGCGACGAGGCGACCACGACACCGTCGGTCAGCAACACCGCCACCGCCACACCGACCTACGCCCCTGTCCCGCGACTGTCGGGCTCCACGCGCGTCCAGACGGCGGTGGCCGTGTCCGCCGCGACCTGGCCCAAAGGCGCCACGACGGCTGTGCTCGCCACCGCCAACAACTGGCCCGACGGCCTCTCCGCCGCGAGCCTGTCCCGCGGCCAGGGCCCCGTGCTGCTGACCGGTAGCGGAGGGCTTGACCCTGCTGCGCTCGCCGAGCTCAAGCGGGTCCTGCCGGCCGGCTCGACCGTCTACCTGATGGGCGGCACCAGCGCGCTCTCGAGCGCCGTCTACTACGGGGTGCGTGACGCCGGCTTCGTGCCGCAGCGCATCCGCGGCGCCGACCGCTTCGAGACCGCCGCCCTCGCGGCCTCGACCAAGGTCGCGTCGAGCGTCTCCGCTGCCGGCCGGTGCAGCATCGTGCTCGCGGGTGCGGGCAACTTCGCCGACGCTGTGGCGGCCTCCTACCTCGCCGCCGCCCGACCCGGGATCTTGCTCTTCACCAGCACAACCGGCATGCCCACGAGCGAGCGCAAGGTCCTCAGCACGTGTGCGGCTGCCGCGAAGGCCGCGGGCAAGCCGGTGGAGGTCGACATCGTCGGAGGCCCAGCCGCCAAGGCGTTCCAGGCCGTCCGGTCTAGCCTCGGGGTCAGCTTCACGGTGACTCGGACCTACAGCGGCGTGGACCGCTACGACACCTCCGCCCGGGTCCTCCGGTCGGCGCCCAAGGGTCTCTACGTCCCCGGCTCCGGGCTGCGCGTCGGTGTCGCCATCGGCGACAACTGGCCGGACGCCCTGGTCGGCGGCATCACCGGCCCCGTCGTCCTGACCGGCCCGTCGCAGCTGCCGAGCTCCGTCGCCGCTGCCCTCGCCGCCCGCTCGGCTGACACCGAGCTGGTGCGGGCGCTCGGCGGGTCGACCGTCGTGCCCGAGCCCGTGGCCCGCGCCGCCGTCACCGCCGCAGCGCTCGACTGAGGTGCGCACCATCAGACCGTGACATCCGCCGGCCACCTCGTGACACCGCTCCGCCACGACCCGGCGTTGGTGTCTCTCAACGGCCGAACGTGTGAGGTCTGGCGCCGCGAGGTTTGACCGCAGTCGCCGAGGGAGACCCCCCGTCCACCTGACCGGGGGGTCTCTTTCTGCGTAGGGGGCGGCTGTGCGACGTGTGACGACGGCAGTAAACACATGCGTGAGCGAGGGACGTAGTGTCCCGGCGACCAGCCGGCGCGGGCGGCCACTCGCGGTCGCGTCGCTCGCCGTCGCTGCGGCGTTCGGGAGTGTGGTTGTCCCGGCCGGCGAGGCCGCGGCCGCCTCCCAGCCTGCTGCATGGCGCACGGCCGCTTCCCACTCTGCCGCCGCCTGGGGCTGGCGCTTCGCCGCGCGCTGGCGTGCGACCGGCAGCACGGAGGTGCGCCTGGCGGCGGGCGGCCACGCGAGCATGCTTCGCGGCGCTGGGGTCCGCGACGTTGCTGTGACCGTCCTCCCGACCACACGGTGCGAGGGGTTGTGGCTGCGCGGGCCGGAGCAGAGCTTCGAGCTGACCAGCGGGACCTACCGCTTCCCGGTGGCGACCGGCAGCCGTCTGACCGTCGTCGGCTGGTGCCCGACGCCGGCAGGAGTGCGAGAGGTCACCGTGCTCGATGTCCGCGTGCGGCCCGGCGGCCTGAGCCCACTCTCGCCAGCGTCGTGGTGGCGCTGACGGTTGCTCTCAACTTCGCCCGCGCCGCGCCGATGCTGCCTCCGACGTGGGCGACGGCAAGGGAGGGGGCCGGCAGGTGCCAAACGCTATGCCTGGTGCGCCCTCCGCGTCGTCGCGGCCTGACTCAGCTCCACACTCTGCTCGCGCGGCGGACTCGGCTCCACACTCCACTCCAGCCCCGCACCGCGCAGTGGCCCAGGAGGTCGTGAGCAGCGTGGTCGCGACGAGCGTGCCGGCACCAAGCGGGACCCGGCCGGTCGGATCACCAGTGCGCGCATGGCTCGTGCTCGGCTTGTGCGCGGCCGCGGTCCTCGGGTGCCTGCTGCGGCTGAGCCTGACCCACAACCTCGACGAGTCCGTCATCCTCGACCTGGTCGTCGTCGCCAGCGGTGCACTCGTCACGTCCCGACTCCGCCTCGGCGCTCTGCTCGCCGCGGCGGTCGCCGGCTGGGTAGCCGTCGTCGCCGCCGGTCATCCCTTCGCCGACCCTGTGCCGCACGCCGCCGTGTGGGTCGGCTGCGCCGTGGCGCTCGCGGTCGTGCTGCACGAGGCGCGCCGGGGGGCGGAGTCCCGCCTGCGGTCCGCGCACGACGCGCTCGCCACGACGGCGGACAGGTTCCGCTCCGTCTTCGACGGCTCCCCGGTCGGGGTCGGGCTCGCGGACGCCGAGGGTCGCTACGTCGCGGTCAACGCCGCCTTCGTCGCCATCATGGGCCGTCCCGCTGAGGAGCTGGTGGGGCACACCAGCCTCGGCTACACGCATCCCGACGACATCGAGGCGCACGAGGTCGCGACCCGTCGCTGGGCGCAGGCGCCGGAAGGCCGCTGGCGGCTGGAGAAACGGTGTGTCCGGCCGGATGGCACCGTCCGCTGGGTCGCGATGGACTGCGCCCTGCTACGCGGCACCCACGGTCAGCAGGGGTGGCAGGTCGTGCACGTGCAGGACATCACGGAGCGCAAGCAGGCGCAGGCGCAGGAGGAGCGGCTGCGCAGCCTGCTCGCCAGCGCCGAACGGCTCGCGGGCATGGGCTCCTGGGAGTGGGAGCCATCGACCGGGTCGATCGTCTGGTCCGACGAGATGTTCCGTCTGGTCGGCCGCGCCGCGGGCGTCGCTCCGCCCCTGGCGGAGTTCCTGGCCGTCGTGCACCCGGACGACCGCGAGCAGGTGCGGACGGCGTTCAGGGAAGGATTGCGCCGCCGCGTCGGGTCGCGCCTGCAGTACCGCCTCCAGGTCAACGGCGAGACGCGTTACGTCGAGGGCATCAGCCAGGTGCACTGCGACCAGGACGGCGAAGTGACCGTCCTGCGCGGCAGCGTGCAGGACATCACCGAACGGGTACTCGCCGAGGACGCGATGCGCGAGCGACACGCGGACCTCGTCGCGATCGCCCGCGTCGTTCGGCAGATCCACTCCGGCGCGGACCCGCGCAGCAGCATCATCGCCGGCGCCCAGGACATCGTGGGCGTGCGCGACGTCGTGCTGCTGGAGTCAGACGGCGAGGGCCTGGTCGTCACGGCCGCCGAGCCCATGGACCACGTCGGCACCCGCATCGCCCTCGACCGGCCGACCCGAACGGCGCAGGTGTGGCGTAGCGGCGAGCAAATCTTCCTGCCCGACGCGGCGGGCGTCGCGGGCGTCTCCCAGCGGTTGCTCGACATCGTTGGCGCGCACAGCGTGATGTGGCAACCCATCGTCGCCCCCGACGGAAGCGGGTCCCTGGGATTGCTGATCATGACGTGGCCGGATCGGTTCGACGCCCTGGACGAGCGACAGCGGGCGGCCGCCACGCTGCTCGCCGACGAGGCGGCCATCGCCCTGCAGCGCCAGCAGCTGCTGACCACCCTCACGGTCGAGGCCAGCACCGACTCGCTCACCGGGCTGCCGAACCGGCGGACGTGGGAGGAGATCCTGCCGCGGGCGCTGGAGGAGGCCCGGGTGACGAAGCGTCCCGTGACGGTCGCGCTGGCGGACCTCGACCACTTCAAGGTGTACAACGACCGGCACGGCCACGCTGGCGGAGACCAGCTGCTGCGGGCCTTCGCGACAGCTGGCCGCGCCGCCCTCCGTGAGCGCGACGTCCTGGCCCGCTGGGGCGGGGAGGAGTTCGCTCTCGTGCTGCCCGACTGCGACGGGCCCGCTGCTACCGCCGTACTCGAGCGCCTGCGCGCTGCTGTTCCCGAGGACGTCACCTGCTCGGTCGGCTCTGCTGTATGGGACGGCGAGGAGAGCGCCCAGGCCCTGCTCGCACGAGCTGACGCCGCGCTCTACCGGGCGAAGGCCTCCGGTCGGGACCGGCTCGTGTCGTCCGAGGACGCGGCTGTGGCTCCTGCTGTGGCTGCGGCTGCTGCGGTTGCCTCTGCTGTCGCCTCTGCTCCTGCTGGCGGCTGACGTCTTCGGTGGGGCCCCTTCGGTGGTCCCCGCCGCTCCGCGTCTCCTGCCGCTCGGCGTCCCCGACACGCCCGTCGCGTGCCACCACGCGTCCCGCGCCACCCCCGTCCCGTGCCACCCCGGGTCCCGTACCGCCCCCGTCCCGGACACGGCCGTCGCGTGTGCAGTTGTGGCTGTGGGACAGCCAGATGTGCTCACGCGAGGCGCGGCTTCGTGGCTGGAGGCCGCGACCGCCGGTGAAGGGCTCGTCGTGTGTCTCCCACTCGTCTCGGGCTCCCTCCGCGCAGCGTTCCGCGTCCGCGCCCGTCGCGTGCGCAGTTGTGGCTGTGGGAGGGCCAGATGTGTTCACGCGAGGCGTGGCTTCGTGGCTGGAGGGTGCCGCTGTCGGTGAAGGGCGCTCGTCGTGTGTCTCCCACTCGTCTCGGGCTCCCTTCCGCGCAGCGTTCCGTGTCCGCGCCCGTCGCGTGTGCAGTTGTGGCTGTGGGACAGCCAGATGTGTCCACGCGAGGTGTGGCTTCGTGGCTGGAGGGTGCGGCTGTCGGTGCGAGGTGAGGCGGCGGGACCGAGGAGGGTGGGGCGGCTGAGAAGGAGGCGAGGCGGGGCGGGCGGTGAGGTGAACGGAGCGCGGGGGCCCGGAGCCCGAGGGCCAGGCCCCGAGGGGGAGCCGGATCCGCGGGCTAGCGGGTCAGCGACACCTGTGAGCCCTGCACCTGCACGACCACGCCGTCGGACTCTGCCTGGGCACCGGTCACCGTGACACCGGGAACGGGCGAGGGCAGCGGCACCTCGACGGTGACGTCGGCGCCCCCGAGGTCGCTGACCGAGACACTGCGGCCGCCCGGAAGCGTCACAGAGGTCGGCTCGAGCCGCAGCC
>JBQCDV010000077.1:0-5458 GCA_051960855.1 Actinomycetales bacterium | reverse complement strand
TCAAGACCGACTGGACGATCTCGCTCAAGGCCGCAATGGACGTCGTGGAGTCCGCCAAGGCCGACAGCCCGACCAAGCTCGTCGTGACGCTCAAGCAGCCGAGCAACGACTGGCTCTACCGGATGACCACGCGCATCGGCGCGATGTTCTCCAAGACCGGCGTCGACAAGCTCGCCACCGACCCCGTCGGCACCGGCCCCTACAAGCTCGACAAGTGGAACCGCGGCGACTCGATCGTCATGGCCCGCAATGACAGCTACTGGGGCACCAAGCCCTACTACAAGACGGTCACCTTCAAGTACTTCAAGGACCCGACCGCCCTCAACAACGCGCTGCTGACCAACACGATCAACGTGATCGGCACCGTGCAGGCGCCCGACTCCCTGGGTCAGTTCGAGAACAACGACAAGTACCAGGTGATCGAGGGCACGACCAACGGCGAGGTCGTCCTGTCCTTTAACAACGGCAAGGCGCCGCTGTCGGACAAGCGGGTGCGTCAGGCGATCCGCTACGCCATCGACAACAAGGCGCTGATGGACGCTTGCTGGGCAGGCAAGGGCACGCTCATCGGCAGCATGGTGCCCCCGACCGACCCGTGGTACGAGGACCTGACGGGCATGTACCCGCATGACCCGGCGAAGGCCAAGGACCTGCTCAAGCAGGCCGGCCAGAGCGCCGCCACGCTGCGCCTACGACTGCCCGTCGTGCCCTATGCGACCTCGTGCGGCCAGGTCGTGGCCAGCCAGCTCAAGCAGGTCGGGCTCAACGTCAAGATCGACCAGCTGGACTTCCCGACGTGGCTGAAGACCGTTTTCACCAACGCCGACTACGACATGTCGATCGTCGCCCACGTCGAGCCACGTGACATCTCGGCGGTCTTCGGCAACCCGAAGTACTACACCCGGTACGACAACAAGCAGGTCCAGCAGCTGTTTGCCGAGGCCGACACCGGCACCGAGCAGCAGCAGGTCGACGACATGAAGAAGGCGGCGAAGCTCGTCTCCGAGGACGCCGCGGCTGACTTCCTCTTCCTGCTGCCCAACCTCATCGTCGCCGACAAGGGCATCACCGGTCTGCCGAAGAACGCGATCTCCGAGTCCTTCGACCTGAGCCAGCTCGCCAAGGCGTGATCCCTCGTCTGCTGACCCGCGCCGGGGTGCTGCTCGGCAGCCTGGTCGTGAGCTCGATCCTCGTGTTCGGGTTCATGGCCGTGCTGCCGGGCGACCCCGCGCGCGTCGCGCTCGGCGTCAACGCCACCCCCGAGGCGGTCGAGACAATGCGCGCACAGTTCGGTCTCGACCGGCCGCTGGTGGCGCAGTACCTCGACTGGGTGCGGGGGCTCGTCACCGGCGACCTCGGGAAGTCCTACATCTCGAAGGCGCTCATCGCCCCGCAGGTCTCCGACCGGCTGCAGGTCACGCTCTGGCTCGTGCTGTCGGGCATGGTCATCGCGCTGGTGCTGGCCATCCCCGCCGGCACATTCATGGCCGTGCGCCACCAGCGCGTCTCGGGTCTGGTGCTCTCAGCCGCCTCGCAGGTCGGGGTCGCCATCCCCGCGTTCCTCGCCGGCATCCTGCTCATCACCGTCTTTGCCGTGCGTCTGGGCTGGCTGCCCGCCAACGGCTGGACGCCGCCCGTGCAGGACCCCGGAATGTTCCTCAAGCAGCTGGTGCTCCCGGCGCTGTCGCTGGGGCTCGTGCAGGGCGCGGTCCTCACCCGCTACGTGCGCAGCGCGGTGCTGGACGTGCTGCGGGAGGACTACCTGCGGACCGCCCGCGCCAAGGGCCTCACGCCCTACCGCGCGCTGGTGCGCCACGGGCTGCGCAATGCCGCTCTGCCCGTCATCACGGTGCTCGGACTGCAGCTGGCGACACTGCTGATCGGTGCCGTCGTCGTCGAGCGGGTGTTCGTGATCCCGGGGCTCGGCAGCCTGCTGCTGGACTCGGTGTCCAACCGTGACCTGCTTGTCGTCCAGGACGTCGTGATGCTGCTCGTGATCGCGGTGCTCGTCGTCAACTTCATCGTTGACGCGCTCTACGTCGCCCTCGACCCCCGCCTGAGGAGGGCCTCCTGATGACCGCCGTCGAGGCGATCGCCCTCACCCCGCCGGAGCCGACCGTCGAACGCCGCGGCCGGGTCAACCCGAGCCTCGTCGTCGGGCTGGTCATCGTCGGGCTCATCGTGCTGATGGCGCTGGTGTCCTACGTCTGGACGCCCTACGACCCGACGCTGGTGGACGCGGTCAGCCGCCTGCAGGGACCGTCGGCCTCGCACCTGCTCGGCACCGACAAGCTCGGCCGCGACGTCTTCAGCCAGATCCTCGTGGGCTCCCGAACGACGCTGTTCGTCGGCTTCATCTCCGTCGGCATCGCCGCGGTCATCGGCGTGCCCCTGGGGTTGCTGTCCGCGATGGCGCCGACGTGGCTCAGCGTGCTCGTCGTCCGGGCGAACGACCTGCTGCTGGCGTTTCCCGCACTGCTGCTGGCGATCATGTTCGGGGCGGTCTTCGGGTCCAGCACGCTGACGGCGATGATCGCGATCGGTATCGCGACAGTGCCCAGCTTCGCCCGCATCGTGCGCGCGGCGGCCATGCAGGTGATGCGGACGGAGTACGTCCTCGCCGCCCGGGCCGCCGGTCGCCGCCCGGTGGCCATCGCGCTGCGGCACGCGCTGCCCAACGTCTCCAGCCTCATCATCGTGCAGGCCTCGGTTTCCTTCGCGATCGCCGTTCTCGCCGAGGCCGCGCTGTCGTTCCTCGGCTTCGGGACCCCGCCTCCGACCCCGTCCTGGGGCCGGATGCTCCAGGAGGCGCAGGAGCTGCTCTTCGTCGACCCGATGCTCGCCGTCTGGCCCGGCATCGCCATCGCCCTGGCTGTGCTCGGCTTCAACCTGCTCGGTGACGGCCTGCGCGACCTCTGGGACCCCCGGCTGGACGACCGCCGATGACCGCCGCCGTCGGGCTCGAACAGGGCGCTCAGGACTCGGTCCTGTCGGTGCGCGACCTCACTGTCGGTGTGCGCGACCTGGCCCTGGTCAAGGACGTCCACCTCGACATCCGGCGGGGCGAGCGGGTCGGGCTCATCGGGGAGTCCGGGTCCGGCAAGTCACTCACCGCCCTCGCGGTGATGGGACTGCTGCCCGAGGGGCTGCGTGCGAGCGGGACGGTGCGGCTCGCGGGAGTCGAGCACGACCTGCTGGGCGCGAGCGAGGGCCAGCTGGCGCGCGTGCGCGGCAAGGACCTCGCGATGGTGTTCCAGGAGCCGATGACCGCTCTCAACCCGGCCATGCGCGTCGGGGACCAGGTCGCCGAGACGATGCTGCTGCACCACACCGCGCCCGACCGGCAGTCAGCCCGTGATGCCGCCGTCCGGCTCCTCGACCAGGTGGCCCTGCCCGATCCCGCACAGGCCGCGCGGGCCTACCCGCACCAGCTGTCCGGTGGCCAGCGTCAGCGCGTGGTCCTGGCCATCGCACTGGCCAACGACCCCGAGCTGCTCGTGTGCGACGAGCCGACGACGGCCCTCGACGTGACCGTGCAGGCGCTGGTCCTCGACCTCATCGTCAAGGGCGTGACCGCGCGCAACTCCGCCATGCTCTTCATCACCCACGACCTTGCCGTCGTTGCGACGGTATGTCAGCGGGTGCTGGTGATGTACGGCGGCCGCGTCGTGGAGGCGGGCGACGTCCGCGAGGTCTTCACCCGCCCGAAGCACCGGTACACGCAGGGCCTGCTGGCGGCGGCCGACCTGGAGACCGTCGACGACGACGGCCACCTCGCCACCATCCCGGGCAGCGTCCCGCCAGCCGGCCGCTTCCCGAGCGGCTGCGTCTTCCGCACCCGGTGCGCGTGGGCCACCGACCAGTGCGCGACGGACCCGCGGTGGGACGGCGCCACCCGCGACCACGGCTTCGCGTGCTGGCATCCCGCCGGTGTCACCGAAGCGGCAGGAGCCTCACGATGAGCAGCACTCAGGCGGTGAGGACGACGGCGAGCAGCACGCCGGCCATCGTCGTTCGGGAGGTGCGTCGGGACTATCCCCGGCCGCGGACCTCGCTGCTCAAGCCGCCGCCGGTGGTGCAGGCGCTGCGGGGCGTGTCCTTCGAGGTGCAGCAGGGCGAGCGGTTCGGGGTGGTGGGGGAGTCCGGGTCGGGCAAGTCGACGCTGCTGCGGCTGCTGGCCGGTCTCGACCGCCCCACCTCCGGAAGCATCGAGATCGACGGCACCGAGATCTCGCGGCTGCCGGAGCGCAAGCTGCGGTTCCTGCGGGAGAAGCTCCAGCTGGTGTTCCAGGACCCGATGAGCTCTCTGGACCCGCGGATGCGCGTGCGCGACATCGTCGCGGAACCTCTGGTGGCGCAAGGACTTCCCGCGCGCCGGGAGCGAGTCGCGGAGCTGCTGCAGGCCGTCGGGCTGCCGCCGCAGGCCAAGGACCGCTATCCGCATCAGTTCTCGGGCGGCCAGCGACAGCGGATCTCCGTGGCCCGCGCGCTCGCACCGCGTCCGTCGATCCTCATCGCGGACGAGCCCGTCAGCGCCCTGGACGTGTCGGTGCGCGCCCAGGTGCTCAACCTGCTGATCGACCTCGTCGAGCAGCTGCACCTGACCCTGGTCTTCGTCTCCCACGACCTGTCGGTGGTGCGGCACGTCTGCGACCGGGTCGCGGTCATGCACAACGGCGAGGTCGTCGAGATCGGCCGGACCGAGCAGCTCTATCGCGACCCGCAGCACCCCTACACCCGCAAGCTCGTGGCGGCCGTCCCGACGCTGGGCAAGGCCCTCGCCGGGGCCTCGGCAGCCGATTTGCTCGCCTGAGCTGCGAGCAGCCCCAGCCACCTCACTCCTGGAGGAGCCCGTGACCACCGCGACAACCGCCGCCACCGGATCAGGCGGCGGTAGCGCCGAGTTGGACGCCGAGTTGGACGCTGAGTTGGAGGTGGACGGCCTGATCGCCTTCACGCAGGAGCTGGTGCGGATCCGCAGCGTCAACGACCCCGCCCGCGGCACCGCCGAGGCGCCGGCCGCAGCGCTGGTCGAGGCGAAGATGCGCGAGTGGGGGTGGGAGCCGACGGTGGTCGAGGTCGCCCCCGGCCGTCCGAACGTCATCGCGGTGGTGGACGGAGGTGGCGGTGACGGGCCCACGCTGATGTTCGAGGGCCACACCGACGTCGTCACCGAAGGCGACCTCGGGGAGTGGCGCGACGACCCCTACTCGGGCGAGGTCCGGGACGGCCGGCTGTGGGGCCGCGGCAGTGCGGACATGAAGGGCGGCCTCGCGGCGATGCTCTTCGCCGTGCGGGCGCTGCAGCTCGCGGGTCCCTTCCCGGGCCGCGTCGTCGTCGGGGCGCTGGTCGACGAGGAGGGCCTCATGCTCGGCGCGAAGCACTTCGCTCAGACCGAGGACGCGCGCGGCATCGACGGTGTCATCGTCTGCGAGCCCGAGGAGGGCGAGATCTGCGC
>JBQCDV010000076.1:0-5078 GCA_051960855.1 Actinomycetales bacterium | reverse complement strand
TCGTCGACAAGGGTCGCGGTGTCCGCGAGACCCTGCCGGCCGCGCTCACCTGCGGCATCGTCTTCGCTCTCGCCCAGTACGTCACCTCGAACTTCATCTCCACGCAGCTGACCGACATCGTCGCCTCGCTGCTCGGCGCTGCCTCCGTGGTCGTCCTCCTGCGGGTATGGCAGCCGGCGCACAAGTACGTCGAGCGGGACGAGGAGGAGCTGGCGAGCGCCGGAGCGCGACGCGACGCCCGCTCCTCGGGGTCACGGGTGGCAGGTGCTGGGGTGGCGGCCGGTGGAGCGGCGACGGCTGCGCGGGTGGCAGAGACTGGTCGCGGCGGCCGCCTCGGGTCCCGCGCGGGCGACGCCGAGGGCGCTCTCGGCACCGGACGCTCGGACGAGACCGACGTCCGCTCAGGGACGGGGGCCGGCCGCCGGCAGTCCGGCGACGACCACCCCGTCGGCGCCGGGGCTGGCACCGTCGGAGACCTCGCTGCTCGCGACGCCGCTGCTCACGACACACCGGCAGAGGTCTTCCGCGCATATGCGCCCTACCTGATCATCATCGCGCTGTTCGTCATCACTCAGCTGCCCGGCATCAAGGACGCCTTCGATGCCCCCACGAAGTCCTTCGCGTGGCCCGGACTGCACGTGACCAACCCGGCCGGCAAGGAACTGTCGTCGATCACCTTCAAGCTCAACTGGCTGTCCGCGGCCGGCACTCTGATGATCATCGCCGGGCTGCTGAGCATGCCGATCCTGCGCATCAAGCCGTCGCGCGCGCTCGCGACGTACGGTGCGACCTACCGGCAGCTGGCCGCCGCCATCGTCACGGTCATGGCCGTGCTGGCCCTCGCCTACGTCATGAACGCCGCTGGCGAGACCGCGACCCTCGGCAAGTGGATGGCCGGTGCGGGCGGACTGTTTGCCATCATCTCGCCGATCCTCGGCTGGCTCGGCGTCGCGGTCACCGGCTCCGACACCTCGTCGAACTCCCTCTTCGGCGCCCTCCAGGTGGCCGCCGCCAAGAGCACGGGCCTCGACAACGTGCTGCTGGCCGCCGCCAACTCCTCCGGCGGCGTCCTCGGGAAGATGATCTCCCCCCAGAACCTCGCCATCGCCGCCGCCGCTGTCGGGATGTCGGGGCGCGAAGGCGACATCTTCCGCAAGGTGCTGCTCTGGAGCGTGGCCTTCCTTGCCTTCATGTGCGTGCTCGTCGGACTGCAGTCCACCGGTGTGCTCGGCTGGATGGTCCCCTAGCCCCTCTCGCGAACGCCGCCCGCACCTCCCCCGCCTCGTGCGGAAGGTGCGGGCGGCGTTCGGCGATCGGGGGTGGCCCGGTGTGTCACGCCGGCAGCCGGAGGCGGTGGAGGTAGGCGCGCTCGACCTGGAGAAGGACGTCAGCCGGCTCGGTGCGGAGACGCCAGGGCGAGATGTCGATCACGGCGTAGCCAGCCGCGGTGAGGTGGGCCCGGCGGCGGGCGGTGGCATCGGCGAGAGCGCCGATGCCGTGGTGTTCGAGGGAGTCGACTTCAGCGACGAGCCGGGCTTCGGGCCACAGGTCGTCGACGACGTAGTGCTCGTCGCCGAGGCGGAGCTCCGCGTTGCACAGCGGCGGCGGCAGGACCTCGCTGGTCAGGAAGAGGTCCCGCGCCTCGCACTCCGGGGCTGACCGGCAGCCGGCACCGAGGTCCGAGAGCACGCGACGGGTGACGATGAGGCGGGAGTCGTGCCGGGCTGTGACTTCCTCGGTGAGAGCGGGCAGCGTCGTCAGGCGCTGTTGGACGGCCGCGCACAACAGGGCTCGGGTCTCGCGCAGGGTCGTCACGACCAGCGCTGCGTCGACCGCAGCCCGGTGGGCAGGGGCCACGGGCAGGGCGTGACGGTGGTAGGGCGTCGGCAGGTGACGGGCGCGGGTGACGATGAGACCAGCAGGTGTCTTGGGCTTCACCTCATGCGGCAGCAGCAGGTGAGGACGGGGGTCGTCCGCGTAGCGACTGCCCTGAAGTCGCAGGGCGGGTGCGCCGGTGAGCATCGGCTGCGTCGGCACTGACTGCCTTGCGCCCCACAGCACGGCCGCATGAAGTCGCTGCTCGTCGTCGACGCGTCCGCTGAAGGTGGCGTAGACACCGGGCAGCACCTTCTGCCAGCGCCCGGACTCCACCAGGTGGTCGAGCTGGTGACGGCTGTGCCCCAACTGCAGCGCCTGGCGTCGACTGATGACGCCGAGCTGGCGGCGCAGGAGGCGTGGGAGGGCGGAATGCACGTTGCCAGAGTCGCGCCAGACGCTGCCTCCGCGTCGGTCGTCATCCACAGGCAGAAGCCCGCTGCGCCTCCGACCCCGACCCGGTCCGGGGGACTCTTGCCCGCCTATAGCCGGTCCTGGTCCCCCAAAGGTCGGCTCGAAGTCCCCCGGCGGCGATACGTCACCTTGCTCCGGCGGGCGTGACCCGGAGGTCACGCCCGCTACCTGCTGATGGTCGCCGTGACCGCTAGCGGCTGATGGCCGCTACCTGCTGATGGTCGCCGTCACGTAGGGCGCGAGCTCGGCCGCCAGTGCTTCGCTCACCTGCGCTCGCAGTGCTGTCCCGTCCTCCCGGTGCTCGGAGGACAGCACCTCACCGTGCGAGTGCACCTTGGCGACCAGGTCACCGCGGTCGTAGGGCACCAGCACCTCGAGCTCCACCGCTGGCCGCGGCAGGGCCGCGTCGATGGCGGCGAGCAGCGTGTCGATGCCCCGACCGGTCCGCGCCGAGACGACCACCGCGGTTGGCTCTCGCCGCACGAGGCGGTCGAGGACCAGCGGGTCAGCGGCGTCAGCCTTGTTGACGACGACGATCTCCGGCAGCCGGGCGGCGCCGATCTCGGCGAAGACCTCGCGCACCGCCTGCAGCTGACCCTCGGGGTCAGGGTGCGAGCCGTCCACGACGTGGAGCACCAGGTCAGCCGACCCGACTTCCTCCAGCGTGGACCGGAACGCCTCCACCAACTGGTGCGGCAGATGCCGCACGAAGCCGACGGTGTCAGCCAGCGTGTAGGGCCGCCCGGACGGGGTCTCGGCCCGACGGACGGTCGGGTCCAGCGTGGCGAACAGCGCGTTCTCCACCAGGGCGCCGGCCCCTGTCAGGCGGTTGAGCAGCGAGGACTTGCCGGCGTTGGTGTAGCCAGCGATCGCCACAGCGGGCACCGCGTTGCGGGTGCGCTCCTGGCGCTTGGTCTCACGAGCGGTCTTCATGCCCGCGATCTCGCCTCGCAGCTTGGCCATGCGCGACCGGATGCGCCGACGGTCCGTCTCGATCTTGGTCTCACCAGGACCACGCGTACCGATGCCGCCACCACCGGCGACACGACCACCGGCCTGCCGGGACATCGACTGACCCCAGCCTCGCAGCCGCGGCAGCATGTACTGCATCTGCGCGAGGGCGACCTGCGCCTTGCCCTCCTTGGACTTCGCGTGCTGAGCGAAGATGTCCAGGATGAGCGCGGTCCGGTCGATGACCTTGACCTTGACGACGTCTTCGAGGTGGATCAGCTGGCCAGGGGTCAGCTCACCGTCGCAGATGACGGTGTCGGCCCCGGTCGCGACCACCACGTCGCGCAGCTCACGTGCCTTGCCCGACCCGATGTAGGTCGCAGCATCCGGCTTGTCCCGCCGCTGGATCAGCGCGTCGAGCACCTGCGAACCGGCGGTCTCGGACAGCGCCGCGAGCTCGGCCATGGAGTTCTCGGCGTCCTCGAGGCTGCCCTCGGTCCACACACCCACCAGCACGACGCGCTCGAGGCGCAGCTGCCGGTACTCGACCTCGGTGATGTCCTCGAGCTCGGTCGACAGGCCGGCCACGCGCCGCAGGGCCTGCCGGTCGCTCCGCTCAAACTGGTCGCCGTCGTAGTCATCCCAGCGGTCGTCGGCGTGGTCGTCCGACACACCCTTCCCGAACGTCGTCCGCGCAGCCTGCTCGCCGTCGCCGTCGGCAGGGGCGGACGTGACCGCGGTCGGAATCGTCGCGGTCGTCTCGAAGGAAGCCTCGTCGCGAGGCCCTGTCATCTGTGCCTCGTCGCGAGGCAGGGGAGCTGTCGTCATACGTCCCGTTCAACAATCCCGTCGTCGTCCGTAGTCCGGCCCTGGCCGACTTGTTGGCCTGCGACTGCCCGTGCCCGACACCCGTGCGCTCATGCACGACGCCGCCGCGTCCTGGCTGGGACAGCGCCGCAGAGCCACGCCGCCGCCGCGACCAGGGTCGCAGGGCGAAGCGACGGCGTCATCCGGATTAGCGCGCCGGGGGAAGGCAGGCGGTAGCGGGCCAGCGGTGAGAGGGGTCAACGGTGCGAGTCGACCCATGAGGTGTCGAGGTCGCCGACGGCCAGGAGCACGGCGGGGCCGCGGAGCTCGACGTGCCCGTCCGCACGCTCGGTCACGGTGAGGGTGCCCCCCGGCACGTCGACGCGGTAGGCCACCTCCGCGCTCGCCGACTCCCCCAGGTCTCCGACGTGTCGCCGCGCGGCGAGCATGGCGGCGCAGGCTCCGGTGCCGCAGGAGCGGGTCTCGCCAACACCGCGCTCGTGGACGCGGAGCTCGATGTGGCGAGGTCCGACGAAGCGGACGAACTCCACGTTGACCCCGTCGGGGTACACCGTGGTCGGGGTGACCTCCGACGGTGGCAGCGCCGCGCCGGGGGCCGTCAGGTCAGCCAGAGCTACGTCGTTCGGGAGGAAGGCGACGGCGTGCGGGTTGGGCAGCCATGCCGCGGTCGCGGGCAGTGTCCCCAACCCGCCGCCGGGCAGCGTGACGACGACTGAGCCCACGTCGGGCAGGTCGAAGGGCCCCATGTCGACACTGATGTCGAAGGGGTCGGTGGAATGGACGCGGCAGAGCTTGGTGCCACCGCGGGTGGCGACAGGGATCGGCTGTCGGGGGTCGGCGAGGCCGGCGCGTACCAGGTAGGCGACGAAGACCCGGACGCCGTTGCCGCACATCTCCGACACCGAGCCGTCGGCGTTGCGGTAGTCCATGAACCACTCGGCGTCCTGGCCCAGACCGGCCGCGCCCACGGCCGCCGTACGGATCACGCGGAGGACGCCGTCGCCGCCGAT
>JBQCDV010000075.1:0-4022 GCA_051960855.1 Actinomycetales bacterium | reverse complement strand
GCCTCGCCCTCGTCGGCCGTCCCGTAGAACTCGCTCATCCCCATGCAGCCGAGCCCCTGCGCGGACACCTCCAGGGCTGCCTCGCCACTGCCTAGCGAACGACGTCGCATGTGGTTGCTCCTCGTCTCCCGGCCGCTGCCGGTGGTCGTCTTGTTCGTTGCCGGTACCTCACGATCCTGCCCGTCCCGGTTGCTTCCGCAACTGGCTCCTGTCTGTCCCGCGGTTACCCTGGACGGCATGCCCGTCGAGTCCGTCTTCCCGCGGCTGGAGCCCCTGCTCCCGCTGGTGCAGAAGCCCATCCAGTACGTCGGGGGTGAGCTCAACTCCCAGATCAAGGACTGGGACGCCTGCGACGTCCGGTGGGCACTGATGTACCCCGACGCCTACGAGGTCGGGCTGCCCAACCAGGGCGTCATGATCCTCTACGAGGTCCTCAACGAGCAGGAGGGCGTGCTCGCCGAGCGCACCTACGCGGTGTGGCCCGACCTGGAGAGGCTCATGCGTGAGCACTCCGTGCCGCAGTTCACCGTCGACGCGCACCGCCCGGTCGCGGCGTTCGACGTGCTGGGGCTGTCCTTCTCGACCGAGCTCGGCTACACGAACATGCTGCTCGCGCTCGACCTCGCCGGCATCCCGCTGACGGCGACCGACCGCACCGACGACCACCCCCTTGTCATCGCCGGCGGCCACGCGGCCTTCAACCCCGAGCCGATCGCGGAGTTCATCGACGCCGCCGTGCTGGGGGACGGTGAGCAGGCGGTCCTGGAGATCACGCGCGTGATCCGGGAGTGGAAGGCCGAGGGGCAGCCGGGCGGGCGCGAGGAGCTGTTGTTCCGGCTGGCGCAGACGGGCGGCGTCTACGTGCCGCGGTTCTACGACGTCGACTACCTCGACGACGGCCGCATCCAGCGCGTCGTGCCCAACCGCTCCGGTGTGCCGTGGCGGGTGTCCAAGCACACCGTCATGGACCTGGACGCGTGGCCCTACCCGAAGCAGCCGCTGGTGCCGCTCGCCGAGACGGTCCACGAGCGGATGAGCGTCGAGATCTTCCGCGGCTGCACGCGCGGCTGCCGCTTCTGCCAGGCCGGCATGATCACGCGCCCGGTGCGCGAGCGCTCGATCACGGGCATCGGCGAGATGGTCAAGCGGGGGCTGGAGGCGACCGGGCTCGAGGAGGTCGGCCTGCTCAGCCTCTCGAGCGCGGACCACTCCGAGATCGCGGAGGTCACCAAAGGCCTCGCCGACCGCTACGAGGGCACCAACACCTCGCTGTCACTGCCCTCGACCCGAGTCGACGCCTTCAACGTCGACCTGGCCAACGAGCTCAGCCGCAACGGGCGCCGTTCGGGACTGACGTTTGCGCCCGAGGGCGGCAGCGAGCGCATGCGCAAGGTGATCAACAAGATGGTCACCGAGGACGACCTGATCCGGACGGTCACCACGGCCTACGCCAACGGCTGGCGGCAGGTGAAGCTCTACTTCATGTGCGGCCTGCCCACCGAGACCGATGAGGACGTGCTGCAGATCGCCGAGGTCGCCAAGCGGGTCATCGCGGCCGGGCGCAAGGCCAGCGGCCGCAATGACATCCGCTGCACGGTGTCCATCGGCGGCTTCGTGCCCAAGCCGCACACGCCCTTCCAGTGGGCCAGCCAGCTCGATGCCGAGGGCACCGATGCCCGGCTGGCCAAGCTGCGTGACGCGATCCGCTCGGACCGCAACTACGGCAAGGCGATCGGCTTCCGCTACCACGACGGCAAGCCCGGCATCGTCGAGGGGCTGCTGTCCCGCGGTGACCGTCGGGTGTCGGCGGTGATCCGCAAGGTGTACGAGAGCGGTGGCCGCTTCGACGGCTGGAGCGAGCACTTCTCCTACGAGCGCTGGATGGACGCCGCCTCCGACGCCCTGACCGGGACCGGCGTGGACGTCGACTGGTACACGACCCGGGAGCGCGACTACGAGGAGGTCCTGCCCTGGGACCACCTCGACTCCGGGCTGGACAAGGACTGGCTCTGGGACGACTGGCAGGACGCCCTGGAGGAGGTCGAGGTCGAGGACTGCCGCTGGACGCCGTGCTTCGACTGCGGCGTGTGCCCGCAGATGGACACCTCGATCCAGATCGGTCCGACCGGCAAGCAGTTGCTGCCGCTCGCTGACGTCACCCGGCGCGGCGACTCGCTCGTGCCGGCCGGTGCCGTGCCCGCGGCTGCTGTCGCCGCGGAAGGCTGAGCAGTGCCAGCACGCACACCGGACGGGCCCGCCCCCGACCCCACCGTGCAGCGGGTGCGGCTGCGCTACGCCAAGCGCGGCCGGCTGCGCTTCACCAGCCACCGTGACTTCCAGCGTGCCTTCGAGCGGGCGCTGCGCCGGGCCGACGTACCGATCGCCTTCTCCGCCGGCTTCTCGCCGCACCCCAAGGTCTCCTACGCCAACGCCGCGCCCACCGGGACGGCCAGCGAGGCGGAGTACCTCGAGCTGGGGCTCAGCCGCGTCTGCGACGTCGAGGCGCTGCGGGCGGCGCTGGATGACGCCCTGCCGCCGGGGCTGGACGTGCTCGAAGCCGTGGAGGCGACGGGTCCCGCTCTGGCCGACCGGCTCGAGGCCAGCGTCTGGGAGCTGCGGCTGCCCGGGGTAGCGGGGGAGCAGGCGCGAGCAGCAGTCGAGTCGTTCCTCGCGGCCCCGGAGGTCGAGGTCGAGCGCCTGACCAAGAACGGCATGCGCCGCTTCGACGCCCGAGCCGCCGTCGTGGACCTGCGCGTCGCTGGCGAGGAGTCTGGGCGGCTCTGTGCGATACTGCGACTGGTCGTACAGCACGCCACACCTGCCGTGCGACCCGATGACGTCCTCACCGGACTGCGTCGTGTGGCGAACCTCGTGCCGCCCGCTCCCCCTGAGGTGACGCGGCTGGCGCAGGGGCCGCTCGACCAGCAGTCCGCGAGCGTGACCGACCCGCTCGCCGTGCCGGGTCCGCTCGACGCCGTCGGTGCCGTCCCGGCGCCGCTCGGTCCTGTCGAAGACGTCGTCGGCGCCCAGCCACCGCGGTAGGGCGCGCCCAGACTTCCGTCCGGCGCTGCCGGACGGCCCGACGAGTCGCCGCCGTGCGAGCGCTCGGAGTGAGTGGCGGCTCCGGAGCCCCCGGTGGCGGACGGGAGTACCCGCCCCCATGGCCGACAACGAGCCAGACAACCAGACGAACGACGCAGCCACGGCTGAGGCCGCAGCACCGGCGCGCCCCCGCCGTCGCAGAGCGGCCAGTCGGCCGGCCGGAGCTCCGAGCGAGACGACGGCCGCGCCCGACGCAGCCGCGCCCGAGATTGCCGCGCCCGAGACTGCCGCGACGGAGACCGCCGCTCCCGTCAAGCGGACCCGGGCCCGCAAGACCGCTGCTGCTCCTCGCCGCGCCACAAAGGCGGCCGCGAAGGTCCAGGACAGCGGACGTCCGGCCGACGCGGAGGCCGTCCAGGCCACGACCCCGGCGGATTCCTCGGAGCCGGCGATGACCACGCAGCCGGACTCCCCGGCTGCCGCCGACGGAGCGGGCCTCGACCAGACGGCCGACGACGTGCAGCCGGCCGCTGAGGAGAAGCCCACGCGGCGGCGTTCGCGTCGTGTGACCAAGGCGCAGCAGGCGGCACCTGTCGAGGAGCCGGTTGCCGAGGAGCCGGTTGCCGAGGAGCCGATTGCTGAGGAGCCGGTGGCCGAGGAGCCGGTTGCGGACGACGTTGCGCTCAGCGGCGCTGCCAGCGACGACACTGCCAGCGACGTCACTGCCAGCGACGGCGCTGCCACCGACGACACCGCCACCGACGACGAGCCGCTCAGCGACGTGGTGTCCGCGCTCGCGGCTCCCACGGCCGTGTTCACGCCGCTGTTCCAGGCTCCGGACCCGGCCGCCGCCGAGCCTGTCCGGCGGCGGCGCCGGCGTCGCGGTGAGCCCGACGAGGCCGAGGCCGCGGCAGTGGAGCCGACAGCGTCGACGCTCGCGACCGGCGGGGCGGCCGGCGCCGGCGCCGACGACGAGACCG
>JBQCDV010000074.1:0-9575 GCA_051960855.1 Actinomycetales bacterium | reverse complement strand
CCCCGCCCCCCGGGGGTTGTGGGTGGGGCGGTGGGGGCGGCTGAGCGCGCCGCCCGCTCCGGGGGCCCGGCGGTGGGGGGGGCCCCCGTCCCCCGCCACGACCGACGGCAGGGTGTGGGCCGCGATGGCCGACAGACCTCCGCTGGCCCGCACCGGGTTGGTCAGCGGAGCAGCGCCGAGGTCGATCCGTCGCACCTCGTCATGACGGATCGCCGCCCAGCTGCCGAGCAAACCGCCGACCAGACCTGCCACCAGCGCGACGACGAGCAGCGGCACCGCGCCGTTCCAATGGCCGGAGGCGCCGGGCCAACGGCGCGAGGCGGCGGGACCGGCCTCGAGCACCTCCGGAGCCCGCCACGGGTCTTCCGGCGCACCGGAAGCGACCCCGTCGCGCGAGGCCGGCCACCCCAAGCCCGACGCGACGGGCGCGAACGACGTTGGCGCTGGTTGCTCCTCGAGTCCCGGCGCCCGCGGAGGCGGTGGCGGCCATTCCCCGGTCGGCTCGGCCGCTGCCGGCTCGGAGCTCCCCGGTCCAGCCGTCACCGGCTCAGCATCCGCCGGCTCGGGCACGGTCTCGTCCACCAGGTTCCTTCCGTCTGTCCGCGGCGAGCGCTGCGACACGTGTCGTCATCCTGCCGCACCGAACGGGACGGGCGAGGGTCAGCGCGACGAAGCCGGGCGGGCCGTCGACGAGCTGGCCGGCTGCCGGGTCGCGGGCGACTGCGGCAGCAGCCGGTCGTGCCACTCGAGGAGCGGCCGGGTGCGTGCCACCACGGGGGCGCTATACGTGTCGGAGACCGAGACAAAGGCCGTCACCAGCTGAGCGACGGGCACCGTCGACTCGGGCGAACCCCATCCCGCCGAACGGCGCTGCGTCGCACTCACCCGCGAGCCCGTCTGACCCACGACGGCGGCCAGGCTGGCGGAGGTGGCAGGGCCGGCAGCTCGACCGGTCACGAGAGTCGCCGCGGGCGAGCCTGACGCGCCCGATCCGCCGACGTCACGGGCAGCGCCGCCGGCGACGACGACTGCTCCCAGCGCAACGGCGAAGGCCGTGACCGGTGCGGCGTGACGCAGGCGTCGACCGGCGCGTCGGAGACGGTGGGGGCGGCTGTCAGCGCCGCCAGCGGGACGGGTGCTCGGCGCGACGGATGTCGGGCGCCCGGCGGGAGCGATGGGCGCGGCGCTTCCTCGGCCGTTCCGGGGTGAGAGCCGCTCGTTGCGATCTCCACGGGTGCCGCGGTCGGAGCTGACGGACGGCCCCGAGAGGATGCCCGCCTGCGTGGTCGCGGACAGCAGGCTCGTCGGGACGGCGTCGGGGGCTTCCTCGCCAGTGCCGATCGCGAGCAGCCGCGCCATGAGGTCGTCCGACAGCAGAGGTGCGGAGAGCCCTCGCAGCGTCTCGCGTAGCTCACGCTCGGCTCGCAGGTCGTCTGCACAGGACGGGCACTCTGCTACGTGCAGGAGCGCGATTCCGCGGGAGTCGGCGTCCAGCTCGTCGTCGAGCAGCAGGCTCACCCGCACTCCCAGGTGCGCGCGGGCCGACGGGGTCCGGGAGAGGTTCACTGCTCCCCTCCGTCGGCGGCCTCGAACCCGGCGGCGTCCACACCCGACTCATCCCAGCCGGCTGGCCTCGCAAGGCCGGGCCGTGTGGGCGCTCGGTGGGCGAGCACCTCCCGCAACGCGGCACGACCACGGTGGATGCGGGAGCGCACCGTGCCGAGCTTGACCCCCAGCACCTCGGAGATCTCCTCGTACGACAACCCCTCGATGTCGCACAGGACGACCGCGGCGCGGAAGTCGGGCTGCAGGCTGTCGAGGGCGGCGCGGATGTCCAGGTCCAGGTTGTTCGCGGCGAAGGCCTCGTGCGGCGTCGGGGCGTCGCCCGGCAGACGGTCGTCGGCGTCCTCTGCGAACGCGTCGAACCGGATGCGCTGCTTGCGCCGCATCTGGTCGAGGAACAGGTTCGTGGTGATCCGGTGCAGCCAGCCCTCGAAGGTGCCGGGTGTGTAGCTGTCAAGCGAGCGGAAGACCCGGACGAAGACCTCCTGCGTGAGGTCCTCCGCGTCGTGCGTGTTGCCGGTCAGTCGGAAGGCGAGCCGGTAGACCCGCTGCGAATGCTGCTCGACGATCTCCTGCCAGCTCGGCGGAGTCCAGGCAGCTCCGGCGCCGGCGGCGCTGTCGGAACTAGCCGCCGAGAGCGGTCTTCCGTCGGCCGTCGGGGGCACGGAAGGGCGTGGCGCGTCGGCGGCAGGCACGGCGGCATCCACGGGGGCATCCTCCGTGGGCAGGAGGCCCCCGGGCGGCGCCTCAGTGACGCTCAGCATGCCGTCCTCCGACTGTGGTTGCACATCGACGCCAACGCCGGCGTCCCCCGCCGGCTTCCCGCGCTGCCCAACGGCCGCCGTGTTCAGTCGGTTCCCGTGACGAGGCTGGCTAGGCTGACGGCACACGCACACGCACACGCAGACGCAGACGCAGCTGACAGCGACGACAAAGGAGACGGCCCTGAGCGCCCTCACCGAGACCAGCTGGGACTACGCAGAGTCGTACCTGCCCGAGGACGCGGTCACGACCGCTGCCCGGCAGCGAGCCGAGGAGATCGGTTGCGTCCCACTGCTTCCCGGAGCAGCCGCCGCCCTCCGAGTGCTGGCCGCCGCCGTGCAGGCTCGCGCCGTGGTCGAGATCGGCACGGGCACGGGGGTGTCCGGGCTGGCGCTGCTGGCGGGGATGACCCGCGAAGGCGTCCTCACCACGGTTGACATCGAGCCGGAGCACCAGCGGGCCGCTCGCCAGGCCTTCACGGAGGCCGGTCACGCCGCCAACCGGGTCCGCATCATCACCGGTGCCGCCCTCGACGTGCTGCCACGCCTGACCGACGGTGGCTACGACCTCGTCTTCTGCGACGGCGACAAGAGCGAGTACTCCGACTACCTGGAGCAGGCGCTCCGCCTGCTCCGTCGCGGCGGCGTCGTCGCCTTCGACGACGCGCTCTGGCACAACAAGGTCCCCGACGCTGCCCAGCGGGATGAGACCACGACCGCGATCCGCGGGCTGGTCCGCAACCTGCGGGAGGAGACCGAGCTGGTGTCGGCGCTGCTCCCGGTCGGCAACGGGCTGTTGGTGGCGGTCAAGCGCTAGCCGTGCAGGCCCTCAGCCGCGCACATTGCTAGGCGCTGGATCCCCGCAGCCACTCGCAGAGCAGTCGGACACCGAACCCGGTGGCGCCCTTGCTGATCTCGTGCTCGTCGCCGTCGGCCCTGCCGGTCCCCGCGATGTCGAGATGCGCCCACGGCCGCCGCCCGGCGAACTCCCGCAGGAAGAGGGCAGCGGTGATCGACCCGCCCATCACCGACGGGTCGCGCGAGACATTGGCGATGTCGGCGACATCGCTGTCCAGCGCCGCCCGATAGTCCTCCACCAGCGGCATCGCCCACACCTGGTCGCCGCTGGCCGCGCTGGCGGCCTCCAGCTGCTGCGCGAGGACGGCGTCGGTCGTGTACATCGGCGCGTGCCGGCGCCCCAGCCCGAGAGTCGCGGCACCGGTGAGCGTGGCAAGGTCGACCACGACGTCGGGGTCGAGCTCGGCGTCGGCGTAGGCGAGAGCGTCGGCCAGCACGAGCCGCCCCTCGGCGTCGGTGTTGAGCACCTCGCTGGTGCGACCGCCGTAGTGCACAATCACGTCGCCGGGTCGCGCCGCGTCGGCTCCGGGCATGTTCTCCGCCAGTGCCAGCAGGCCGGTGACGCGGTCGCGGGCGCCCAGCGCTGGCAGGGCCGCCATCACGGCGAGAACGGCGCCCGCGGCGGCCATGTCCGTCTTCATCGCGACCATCGCGTCCCACGGACGCTTGAGCGACAGGCCGCCGGTGTCAAAGGTGATGCCCTTGCCGACGAGGACGACGTGACGGCTGCGCCGACGCGACCCACGGCCGCCTCTCGCCGGCGCCTGCTCTGGGTCGGGGGCGTAGGTCAGCTCCACCAGCCGCGGCTCTCGGGCGCTGCCGCGACCGACCGCGAGGATGCCTCCGAAGCCCTCGGCCTGCAGTTCGTCCGTCCCGCGGATGCGCAGCTGCAGCCCCGACTCCTGGGCCAGCAGCGCAGCAGCCTCCGCAACCCACGTCGGGCCCTTCACCGAGGAGGGCAGGTTGGCGAGATCCCTGGCCCGCCAGGTCGCCCGCGCGACCGTACGGGCACGGTCGACCGCCTCGTCCACCTCCTGCCGTGCCCGCTCAGCAGCACGGCCGGGCCTCCCCTGGCCAGCGACCAGATCCAGCTGCAGGACCAGCTCCGAGCCGGGCAGAGCCCGGATCGAGGTCCCGCGTGACCCGTCGGCGGCGCGCAGCCGGACGGGCTGGTAGGCGCCGAGGAGTGCTCCCTCCACCAGGGCAGCCGCGCTGGCACCCGGGGAGTCGTGTGCCACCGCTGGCAGGCCCAGGACGATGACCGACGTCGGCGAGTCGCCTCGCAGCCGACGTCCGCAGACGGCACCCGCGCGTCGCAGCTCCCGGGGCGAGCCAGCGCCGAGACCGACCGCCAGGACGGTGGCCTCGGTCGCGGCCGGCAGATGCAGCTCACTCACACTGGCGGCCTCGCCGCGGTGCCCGGCACGCTCGAGCTCGGCTCGCAGGTCCTCCGGCGACCACCCGCAGAGGTCGGCCAGCGCCGCGGTGGCGACAGCAGAGACGCTGACGCCGCCCTCGGAGGCACTGGTGAGGACGACCAGGACACGCGCGCCGTCCGGGGCCGCCGTCTGGCTGCCTGCGGCTGCCGCTGCCGCTGGAGACGTCGCGGCGGAAGACGTGGCCTGTGGCCCGGTGACGAGCCGGACGTTCGGAGGGCGGCGCTGGACGAGCAGGTCGGCCGGCGAGACGTGTGGGACCGTGGCGACGCGAGCAGGGCGCGAAGCGCCGGAGGCAACAGGGCGCGAAGCGCCGGAGGCAGCCGCTGCCACGTCAGCTGACGGTGGTCGTCAGCGCGTCCCCGAGGGCCTTGGCCTCGTCGGCGGAGAGCTCGACGACCAGGCGCCCGCCACCCTCCAGCGGAACGCGCATGACGATGCCGCGTCCCTCCTTGGTGACCTCGAGCGGGCCGTCACCGGTCCGCGGCTTCATGGCCGCCATGCGAGCTCCCTTCGGGGCTGACGTGCTGACCTGCCCATTATCCCTGTCCGACGGGATCGAGAGAAACCGCCAGAACGGCACGGCGCGCCCCGGGGGGAGGACACTGATGCTCGTGGAGGCCCGCGCTGCGCTCTTCGACGTCTACGGCGACCACCTGCGCCCGCGCGGCGGGGTGGCACCGGTGGCGGCGCTGGTGCGGCTGCTCGCGCCGCTCGACATCGCGGCGCCAGCGGTGCGCACGGCCATCAGCCGCATGGTCCGGCAGGGCTGGCTGCTGCGCGCCCGGCTGCCGGAGGGACCGGCCTACGCGCTGGCCCCTCGAGCCGTACGCCGCCTCGACGACGCCGCCGCGCGCATCTACTCCGCACCCCCGCCGTGGGACGGGCGATGGCACGTGGTGCATGTCCGCCGTCCCGACGACCGGCAGGCGAGGGCCCGGCTGCGGCAGGCGCTCGGCTTCCTCGGCTACGCCCCGCTCGGGGAGGACACCTGGGTGGCCCCGCGGGAGTCGCCGGAGCTGCGCGAGGTGGTGGAGGCCGAGGCGGCGCAGGTGCGCGCGTTCACCGCGTCGTTCGAGGGATCGAGCGCCGACCTGCTGGCGCAGGCGTGGGACCTCGACGAGCTCGGCGACGCCTACCGCTCGTGGCTGGCCGACGCCCGGGAGCTCACTGGTACCAGTCCCGGCGCTTCCGCCGTCGCGGTCAGAGACACCCCGGCATCCGGCGCCTCGGAGGGCGGCGACGAGCAGGCGTTCGCTCTGCGCAGCCGGCTGCTGCACGAGTGGCGCAAGTTTCTCTTCCGCGATCCGGGCCTGCCCTTGGAGCTGCTGCCCGAGTCGTGGCCGGGCCGGGAGGCGCGGCAGTATTTCGACGCCGAGGCGGCTCGCCTGCTGCCAGCGGCGTCCCGATTCGTCGACCGCTGTCTGGCCGGGCTGCGCCCCGGCGAGGAACTGGAGGAGCCGGCATGACCGCAGCAACCACGGACAACGGCGTTCCGGGGGATGACACCTCCTCCCCGAACGACGCAGCGGGCGTGCAGGTTGAGCGCTCCGCTGACGGCGCCGTCGCCACGGTCCGGCTGGCCCGCCCCGACGCCATGAACTCCCTCGACGGCCCGACCAAGGTCGCGCTGCGCGACGCCCTCCAGCAGGTCGCGGCCGACGACAGCGTCCGTGCGGTCGTCCTGACCGGCAGCGGCCGGGCGTTCTGCGTGGGTCAGGACCTCAAGGAGCACGTGCGGCGCCTCGCCGAGGACCCCCTCGAGGAGATCTGGGCGACCGTGCCCGACCACTACACCCCGACCGCCCTGGCCCTGCTCACCATGCCCAAGCCCGTCGTGGCCGCCGTGAACGGCGTTGCTGCCGGTGCGGGTGCGTCGCTCGCCTGCGCGTGCGACTTCCGGATCGTCGCGGACACCGCAGGCTTCAACACCGCCTTCGCCGGCATCGCGCTCTCCTGCGACACCGGCGCTTCGTGGACCCTCCCCCGCCTCGTGGGCTGGGCCAAGGCTCGCGAGCTGCTGATGCTGCCCCGCACCGTGGGCGCTGCCGAGGCCCTCGAGCTGGGCCTTGCCACCGAGGTCGTGCCCGCCGACGAGGTGCTGGACCGGGCACAGGCTTTCGCTGCTCAGCTGGCCGCCGGACCGACGCTGGCCTACGCCAGCATCAAGCAGGCACTCGCCTACGCGTCCGTGCACTCTGCTGAGGAGTCCCTGGCGCTGGAGGGCGAGCTGATGGGGCTGACGGGGGCGTCGCAGGACCATCGGGACGCGGTCGCGGCGTTTGTGGCGAAGCAGCGTCCCGTCTTCACCGGCCGCTGACCACGCTTCCTGACGACGGTCGAGCCCCGCGAGTGGGTCAGACGGTGCCGGCCACGCAGCCGGAGAGGTGGTCATCGACCAGCCCGCACGCCTGCATGGCCGCATAGGCCGTGGTCGGTCCCACGAAGACGAAGCCTTCCCGCTTGAGCGCCTTCGCCAGCGCCGTGGACTCCGGGGTCACCGCCGGCACCTCCGATAGCCGGAAGGGGCGGGGTCGGGGTGGAGGCTGGTGACGCCACACCAGCGTGTCGAGGGCGCCGTCGCCGTCACGCTCCTGCAGCGCGACGAGTGCCCGGGCGTTGGCGATGGTGGCTCGCACCTTCGCGCGGTTGCGCACGATGCCGACGTCGGCGAGCAGCCGGGCTTCGTCGTTCGGGCCGAAGGCGGCCACCACACGCGGGTCGAAGTCTGCGAACGCGCGGCGGAAGGCCGCGCGCTTGCGCAGGATCGTCAGCCACGACAGCCCGGACTGGAAGCCTTCCAGGGCCAGACGCTCGAACAGCGCCTGGTCGCCGTGCACCGGCTGTCCCCACTCCTGGTCGTGGTAGGCGGCGTAGTCGGGCGCGGAGGCCCCCCACGGGCAGCGCGGCAGACCGTCGGGTCCGACGACGAGATCCGGCGACCGTCGATGGGCACCGACGACGAGCCCGGAGGACGACTCGTCAGCGGCGGACTGCTCGGCTGCGTCAGCGGCGGCCACGCTCCACCCACCCGGCGAAGCGCTGCAGCGAGACCTGCACGCCCTGGCGAAACGCCGGCCGCACGACCGGCCACAGCAGCCGCCCCACAGCGCCGAACGGCAGCTCGAGCTCCTCAGTCCAGCGCAGCAGTGACCGGCCGTCGCCGAGGTCGTCGACCTCGAGCACGCCCAGCCCGCGCACGACGCGACCGGTGTGCTGCACCACGCAGCGCCGCGGCGGGTCCCACTCGGTCACGGTCATCGTGTCGAGCACGCCGAGACGGCGGGGGCGCCGCACCCCGGTCAGCGCCTCGATGCGCTGCCCGACTCCCGGAGTGGGGTCGACCGTCCAGACGGTCGTGCCGAGCATCCACGCACCCTGCGCCGGCCAGTCGGTCACGGCTTCCCAGGTGACCTGCGCGGGAGCCGTCACGGCCACGGTCTCGGTGAGAGTGGGCATCAGCTCTCGTGCCTCGCCGCGTCGACGACGTCGGAGTGCGGGCGGGTCTCGGAGTGCGGATCGCTCTCGTGCATCGCCTCAGCTTCGTGCATCGCCTCAGCCTCGTGGCTGGCGGCGGTGACGGCGACCCCAGATTCCCGAACGTCGTCCGCGTCGCTCCCCTGCTCCCGCGTCTCGACGTCGGAGGCGGCGGGCGCCGACTCGAGCAGCCGCTGCTCCAGGTCAGCGATGCGCCGGTCACGCTCCTCGAGCTCGAGGGCCAGCCGGTCCAGGACGTCGTCGACCTCGTCGGTCCGGTAGCCCCGAACTGCCAGCGAGAGGTGGAGGGCATCGACGTCGGCGCGCCGCATGCTTCGCTCGGGCAGGATCGCGCCGTTGTGGTCGGGGGTCACCTCCGCCAGGCCATCGCCGTAGCCGGCCGCGACGACAGCGATAGCGACGACCACGAGGACCGCGAGCAGCAGCAGGAGCAAGGACACGAGTACAGATCGTGCCACGCTAGGGACCGTGACCGAGGCTGCCGGAGCAAGCGCCACCCGACCGCCAGCCCGACCGCCAGAACGAGGCAGCCTCGGGCGCTCCCTGCGGTTGGGAGGCCGGACGTTCGAGCCGGGCGAGACCGCGGTGATGGCGATCGTCAACCGCACTCCCGACTCCTTCTACGACCGGGGCGCGACCTTCGCCGAGTCCGCGGCCTTGGCGGCGGTGGACCGAGCCGTCGCTGACGGGGCCGACATCGTCGACATCGGTGGGGTCAAGGCCGGCCCGGGAGCGACGGTCGACGTCGCAGAGGAGTGCCGGCGGGTCGTGCCGTTTGTCGAGAAGGTCCGCGCCCGGCACCCCCAGCTGGTCATCTCCGTCGACACCTGGCGCGCTCCGGTCGGGCGCGAGGTCGCGGCGGCCGGTGCCGACCTGCTCAACGACACCTGGTCCGGCCACGACCCGGAGCTGGCCGAGGCCGCCGCCGAGCACGGGGTGGGCCTGCTGTGCAGTCACACCGGAGGCGCTGTGCCCCGGAGCGCGCCCCACCGTCCGGTGTACGACGACGTCGTTGCAGACGTCGTCGCGTCCGTGACCGCCCTGGCCGAGCGAGCCCGGCGGATAGGCGTGCGCGCGGACGGCATCGTGATCGACCCGGCCCACGACTTCGGCAAGACGACGTGGCACTCCCTCGCTGTCACCCGGCGCATCGACGCCCTCGTGGCAACCGGCTGGCCGGTCCTCGTGGCCCTGTCCAACAAGGACTTCGTCGGCGAGACGCTGGGGCGAGGGCTGGACGAGCGGCTGGCCGGGACCCTCGCTGCGACGGTGTGGTGCGCCGAACGCGGCGTGCGGATCGTCCGGGCGCACGCCGTGCGGGAGACCCGCGATGCGCTCGACATGCTCGCCGCGATCCGCGGGGACCGGCCGCCCGCGCGTCCGGTGCGAGCGCTGGAGTAGCGGCCGCTCAGGCGTCGGTCAGGGCTCGGACTCGAGCAGCTCCTCGGCACTCGGGATA
>JBQCDV010000073.1:0-20632 GCA_051960855.1 Actinomycetales bacterium | reverse complement strand
GGCGGCTACGACTACCGCGCGACGATCGCCATCTGGTTCCGCGGCGTCTTCCTGCTCTCGCCGCACACCTCGCTGATGTCCGGTGCTCCGCTCGTCTACCAGCTGCACGCGATCGGCGGCTTCCTCTTCCTGGCGCTGTGGCCCTTCACTCGCCTGGTCCACGTCTGGTCGGCGCCCCTGGCCTACCTGTGGCGTCCCTACGTGGTCTACCGCGCTCGCAAGGGGGCAGTGCCGGCCCCGCGCCAGCCGCGGCCGGCGGTCGTGCGGGACCGGGACTTCGCCGACACGCACTGAGTCGGCGGTAGCGTCATGGCATGAGTGACACCAGCGGTAGCAGCGCCAGCGGACACGGCGCCAGTGGAGACGGCACTGGCGGAAACGGTGCCAGCGGAGACGGCCGTCGAGGCGAGCACCTCCCCCAGGTCTACCTGGACTTCCAGCAGCGGTATCCCGAGATCGCCGACGCCCAGGGAGAGCTGGCGCGGACGGTGCGCGCCGCTACGCCGTTCGACGAGAAGACCGACCGGCTGCTGAAGCTGGCACTCGCGATCGGCGCTGAGGCCGACGGCGCCGTGCGCTCCAACGTGCGCAAGGCGCTGCAGCACGGCGCGAGCCTCGAGGAGATTCGCGCGGTCGCCCTCGCGGCCATCACCACCTGCGGCTTCCCCACCGCGATTGCGGGGCTGCGGTGGATCGAGGAGGTCGTCGGGCAGCAGCCGCAGTAGCTGCGGGCGCCAGGCTGGCAGTCGCGGTCGCCGACTGCCGAATTCCTTGGCCGGCACGCCTGAGCTGCCGATTCTTTGGTATCGAAGAACCCTCGTGGTTGTCCGTTCCGGCGCTCCAACGCCGGGACGGCGGTATCGGAGGTGCGGCATGGCCTCATCAGCAGGCATCCGGGTGGTGCCCCGGCACGACGGGCTGCGGCTGACGGGCTTCGTGGTGCTCGGGCGGGCGCCGGAGGACACCGTCGAGTGGGCTCACATCCTGTTCGCGATGGTTCACCGCGTCGCCGTGCACCCGCTGGTGCTGTCCGCCTCCACGGTCTTTGTCGCCGTGGACGTGCCGAAGGACGAGCGCCCGGACTCCGACGACGACCTGCTGATGCGCGTGGCCGCGCTCGGTCCGGTCGCGGGCCCGGACGCGCCGGAGGCGGGCTCCCTCGGCGGCCTCGACCCGATCGGCATCGCCGTCGTGCATCCCCTCGGCACTGCGCGTTCAGCGCACGCTGACACCGAGTCCGCCGTCGCCGCGGGATGCCTCCTGCTGCCCGGAGTGCCTCAGGTCGGCCTCGACCACCGCGCAGCCTGGGCGGAGGTGCGCCAGGACGGGGAGCTCGCTCACATCGGCTCAAGCGCGCATGCCGACGTCGAGCGTGACCCGGACGTCGCCGTCCTCGCCACGCTGCTCGCGGCCTGACGCTCGCCGCTCGCGGCTGGCCCTCAAGCCGCCCTCTGACTGTGCGGTTTCTTGCGCTATAGCGCGAGTTTCTGTCCTGCCAGGGCGCCTGCTGCGCGGCTACTCGGGAACACCGTCCCGCAGCGCCGCTGCACCGTCCTGGGCAGCACCATCCTGGCCCGCACCGTTCTCAGCCAGGCCCTCCACCGCCAGGTCGTCGCCCCCGAAGAGATGGAACAGCTCTCCGACCTCGTGTCCGCGCTCCGCCGGATGGCGGAAGGGGCGGTGCGGGTCGATGCGGTAGCTATTGCGCCGTCCCTCGCGCTGCTTGGTGATGTAGCCGGCGGCTTCGAGGTCGCTCACGATCGACTGAGTGGCCCGCTCGGTGATTCCGGCGAGCTCGGCGAGTTCCCGCAGCCGGATGTCCGGGTGACGCGCCAGGAGCAGCAGCAGGCGGCCGTGGTTGGTCAGCAGCGTCCACGCGGGCCGCGGATGGGCCGTCTCGTCCACGCGGCCATCCTGCCAGCCGTCTCGCCATCCGGGGAGCACTCCGGCTCGACAAGACAGGAAGTTCGTTTCCTGTATTCTCGTTCTCGTGACCTTGCTGCGTCTCCTTCGCAACCTGCTCGTCGGGCTGGCCCTCGCCGCGGTGCTCGCCGTGGCGGTGGTCGCGTTCCAGCCGGCTCACCTGCTGACCGGCCTGGGGCTGCGGCTGGACCCGCTGCGGGCGCCACTGCTGCTGCTCGTCACCGCGCTGGGCGCCACGATCGCCGCCTACTCCGTCCGCAACCTCCAGGGGCAGCGGCGGCTGCGCCGGTTTGCGGGACTCCTGCTCCTGGCCGTCCTCGCCCTGACCTGCTCGGTCCTCGCCGACGCCGTCCCCGTCCTGGCCGGCTCGTGGGTGGTGGCCACGCTGGCGGTCTCCGGTCTGGTCGCGCACGCTGGCACCGGTGCGGCGCGGGCGGCGTCGCGGTATGTCCGGCGCTGGCTGCTGCTCTCCGATGGCCTTCTCATCGTGGGTCTGGTCACGGCCGCCCTCACCTCCCGAACGACGCAGCTGTCCGGCCTCGCCACGGCGCCTTCCGGCCGCGACGGCTGGCTGGTGCTCGCGGCCGCCTTCGTCGCTGCGGCCGGCGTGGTGCGGAGCAGTCTCGTGCCGGGCTCGCGTTGGCTGCCGGAGACCGCGGAGGCGCCGAGCCCGGTCAGCGCCCTGCTGCATGCGGGTCTGGTCAACGCCGTCGGCGTGGTGTCGCTGCTCGTGTGGCCCCTCATGGCGCAGGCCGCTGTCGTGCGGTTTGGTCTGGTCGTCGTGGGCGCGCTCACGGCAGTCGTGGCAACAGCGGCCATGCGGACCCGGCCAGATGTCAAGGGTCGGCTCGCTGCCTCCACCTCCTCGCAGATGGGCTACCTGGCCGTGCAGGTCGGACTGGGCCTCCCGGCTGCCGTGCTGGCGCACGTGGTGGGACACGGCCTGTGGAAGGCCGGGCTGTTTCTCGGCGCCGGCGGTGCCGTTGACCGGGTGAGGGCCGGAGCGGGCGCTGTCCGCGACGTCGCCAGCCTGGGTCGGCGTGCCGCAGTCGGTCTTGTCACTGCTGTTGTCGTGCTCGTCGCGGCTCAGGTGCCGCTGGGCCTGCCCGTCCTCGTCGGGGAGCCCGCTGAGCTGCTGCCCTTGCTGCTCGCCACGGTCGCGGTCACGGTGGCCGTGGCACACGGCACCCGGATCGGGCCGGCGCTGCTGGCCGCCATCGGCTACGTCATCGGGCTGCGGCTGCTGACGCAGGCGATTGCGGAGGCGGCCGAGCCGGTGTCCTTCGGGCGGGTGGCCGACGTCCTCCTGATCCTCGCGCTGGTAGCCGCCGCCGCGCTGCTTGCAGTGGTCGACGCCCGCGCCTCGCAGGGACGCCTGCCTGCCCTTGCCGCCGGGACTGCCTGGCTCTCGCTCATCCCGTCCTCGGTGGCCGCCGGTAGCTCCGCTGGCGGCGCTCGCCGGCTGCGTCGCCGCCTTCGCGCTGCGGGGGCCCGACCGCTGCCGGCGCCCGACGTCGAGGTCTCGGCGGAGCGCGTCGAGCAGGTGCGTCACGAGGTCGACATCGCCTCGGCAGTCGTGGCGCCGGCCTGGCCACTGGCGTCGTTCGTGGCGAGCAATCCCCTCGCGGGGCTGGAAGGGCTGCCGTTCGCCGACGCCCTCGAGGCCGCCTCGCGCAGCTGGACCACGCCGCCCCTCCGCGAAGGCGGTCAGGATGTGGCTCTGCAGTGGTCGCGCTATGTGGCCAACTTCGTCACCGCCCGGGCGCTTGCCGACGCCGAGTGGCCGTGCCCGACGGCGCCGTCGATCTGGGAGACCACTCGGGCGGAGGGCGCCCACGTGGCCCGGGCGGTCGGGCGTCCGGACGCGGGCGCCTGGCTGGCGGCTCTGCCTGCCGACCCCGCCGCTGCCCTGGCCGTGCTGATCGATGGGCGCTTCGGGGGGTGGGAGCTCTCGGAGGCCACCGCGGGTCTTGCCCAGCTGCTCGCCCGCGACCCGGGCTGGGCCGCGCACTTGGCCTGGCGCCGGCGCGAGGGTCGGGACGGTGGCGACGCGGCCGAGCTGCTCGCGCTGCGGCTGGCCCTCGACGTGCTCCTCGATCTCGACCGGATCTCCGACGCCGCCACGGCCCACGGCGACAACACGCTCTCCCGGGCGGACCGCGACGCGGCCGCCTCGGTGGTGCCGTCGGTCGACCTGACGTCGCTGGAGGCGCGCGAGGAGGAGTGGCGCGCTCCGGTCCTCGCCGCGCTCGCCCGCCGGGCCGCCCAAGACGGCAGCGCGACATTGGAAGCCCCGCTCGGGCAGGTCGTCCTGTGCATCGACGTGCGCTCCGAACGGCTGCGCCGCCAGCTGGAGGCGCTAGGCCCGTGGGAGACCTTCGGCGCCGCCGGCTTCTTCGGTGTGACGCTGCAGCATGAGTCCGCCTCCGGTGCGGTGAGCGCACGCTGCCCGGCGCTGGTCCGCCCCGGGTTCGCAGCGACGTCGGCGGCTGCCCTACCCGCCAGCCGCCCGAGCTCGGCGGCCGGCGTCGGCGCGGTCTCCTCCGCACCGGTGCTGCCCTTCGCCCTCGCCGAAGCCAGCGGCTGGGTGACCGGACCCGCGGCTGTGAGCCGCACCTTCGCCCCAGCCCGCGGCAGTCACCGGTCGGCCCAGCGCGCGCTACCGACTCTGGCGGCTCTCCGGACCCTTCCGGACCTCCCACCGCTGCCGACGACCGGACTCGACGGGAGCCCCCTGGCGCTGGAGGCGGCGGCCGACCTCGCCGCTGGATTCCTCGCCAGCATCGGGCTGCAGCGGTTGGCCCCGGTCGTCATGCTGTGCGGTCACACCGGCCACGTCGCGAACAACCCGCACGTCGCGGCCTACGACTGCGGTGCGTGCGGTGGCTGGTCCGGCGGGGACAACGCTCGCGCGATGGCAGCGTTGCTCAACGACCGGGCCGTCCGCGCCGAACTGAGCCGCCGCGGCATCACGTTCGCACCTGGGTGCGTCGTCGTGGGGGCGGTGCACGACACGACGTCAGACGAGGTGACCGTCCTGGGCGCCGACACCTCAGACTCCCGAACGCCGCTGGCCACGCTCCTGCAGGATCTCGACCTCGCGTGCGAGCGGGTGCGCGCTGAGCGAAGCGTGCTGCTCCCCGACATCCGACGCGACGGCCGGGTTCCTGACGGCGACACCGGTACCAGCGTTTTAGCTGGCGGCGATAACCCGCTCTGGGCGCGGGGACTGGACTGGGCCCAGCCGCGGCCGGAATGGGGGCTGGCCGGCAACGCCGCCTTCGTCATCGGACCTCGGGCACTGACCCGTGGCCTGGATCTCGAGGGTCGCGTCTTCCTACAGTCCTACGACCCGGCAGCGGATGCCTCCGGCGCCGTACTGACCGCCCTCATGACCGCGCCGATGGTCGTGGGCCAGTGGATCAGCGCGCAGTACTGGGCCTCCACGGTCGCACCGGAGATCTGGGGAGCGGGGGACAAGACGACGCACAACGCGATCGCTCCCGCGCGGTCCGGGTCCGACCCCACTGCTGCCGTCACGGGCGTGCTGACCGGCGCGCATGGCGACCTGCGGATCGGCTTGCCGTGGCAGTCGGTGCTCGCTGAGCAGCCGGAGGCAAACGGCGTGGGCGACCGTGGGAAGACCCGTACGGGGTTCGCCGGGCACGAACCCCTGCGGCTTCTCGTCGTCGTGACAGCAACTCCCGCCGCCATCGACGCGGTCATCGCCGCGCAGCCCTCCGTCGCGAGGCTCGTGGCCGGCGGCTGGATCAGCCTGGCTGCGATCGACCCCACGACTGGCGAGCTGCAGCGCTGGTCAGACGGGCAGTGGCTCAGGTGGTCCGGCGATGAGCGCGGTCACAGTGACGCCGCGCGCGACTACAGCAACGCCTGACGGGCCGTCACGCCGGCAGTGCCCGTCTCGCCGTCACGCCGGCAGTGCCCTCTCGCCGTCAGGCCGGTACTGACTGCCGCTTGCCCTCCCGCTTCGCCTCGTACATCCGCCGGTCCGCCACGTGCAGCAACGTCGAGAAGCTGCCGCCGTCGTGGGGGAAGCAGCTCGTGCCCGCGCTGGCCGTGACGACGAGGCGGCGCCCGGCGAGGACGACGGGCTCGGAGAGGGCCTGCGTCACGGCCGCGACGTAGGCGGCGACGTCCGCGTCGCCGGTCATGGGGTCGACGTCGAGCAGGGCCACGAGGAACTCGTCGCCGCCGAGACGCGCGGCCAGCGCCTGCTCCGGAAGCACGGACTCCAGTCGCCGGGCGACAACGGCGAGCAGCTCGTCTCCGGCAGCGTGTCCCAGCGAGTCGTTGACGGGCTTGAACCCGTCGAGGTCCAGATAGACGAAGCCGACCCCGCGTCCCGACTCCGCTGCGCGGGCCAGCGCCACCTCGACCTGCTCCTGCAGGCGACGCCGGTTGGGCAGCTGAGTCAGGGCATCGGTGAAGGCGAACTGCTCGATGCGTCGCAGGTAGGCCGCTGACCGCTCGCGCTCCTGCCGGAGTCCCTCTTCGGCGAGCACCCGCTTGGTGACGTCGTTCTGCACGCCGATGTACTGCACGACGCGGCCGTTCTCGTCACGCACCGGGGCGAGGTAGATCTCGTTCCACCACGGCTCGCGGTTCACCCCGCGGTAGTTGAGCAGCGTCTCGCGTACCTCGCGGCCGTCCCTGATCGCGGCACTGATGCGAGCGATGACCGCTAAGTCGCTGTCGGGCCCCTGCAGGAAGCGGCAGTTGCGGCCGAGCGCGTCCTGCAGCCGCACTCCCGCGAGCCGCTCGAACGCGGCGTTGGCGTAGACGAGCGGGTAGTCCGGAAGCGTGAGGTCGGAGATCGTCACGCCGTTCCCGGTCGAGTCGAGCGCCCGATGCAGGACGCCGCCGTCCCTGCGCAGCGCGGCGGAGCGAGCAGCAGCCCGAACGCCGCCCGCGCCGGCCGCCGAGCGCGGCCCAGGGATGCCCGTCACCGGCGAGCCGGGGAGCTGCGCCACGCGGCCGTTCGAGGCGAGGGCGTCGCGGACGGCCGGGGCGCGGGGGACGACGCGGGACAGCAGGGCGTTGGCCGCACGGACGACGGCATCTCGGTCATAGGTGAGCCCGAACTCGAACCCGCGGTCGAGGTCCGGCCCGGTCTCGCCGAGGTCGCGCGCGAGCAGGGCCGCCGCGAAGTGGGGACCGATGACCGCGATGTCCCACTCGCCGCGGACCGGATCGTCGGGCGCAAGCTCGGCGCCGCGGACCGGAAGGCCAGGCAGCGGCTCGGAGGGAAGTCCTTCACCGAGGGCGCAGACGAAGCCCACACGCGCGGCGAGTTCGGTGTAGCGCTGCCGCGTGAGCGGCGTGAAGTGCCGCGCTTCCTGGAAGGTGGAGGCGACGACACAGGTGTCGCCGACCGCCATGGCCTGCCGCTCGAGGTGCTTGGACAGCTCGATGAGCAGCCTCTTGTTCGAGCGACGCAGGACGGTGGACTCGGGCAAGCAGGCAAAGGGCGAGAGGGCGGTGTCGTTGTCGGTGTCGTCAAGGCCCACCAAGCTGACCTGAGACAGCGGGATGGCAGCGGTCGGCAGACCCGGCGGAGGCACCTCGACCGGCCGGCCGAAGAGCCAGCCCTGCCCGAGCCGGGCACCCAGCGCGCGGGCGACCAGGAGATGCTCGTCGTTCTCGATGCCCTCAGCGAGGAGCAGGGCGCCGGAGCGCTCCGCGTAGGCGTTGACGGCGTTCATGATCTCGGCGACCTGCGGCGTGGGTCGCTCCTGGACCAGACGGAGGTCGAGCTTGACCACGTCGGGCTGCAGCAGCGGCATGAAAGCCAGGGACATCGTCTCGGCCCCCACGTCGTCGAGAGCGACTCCCCACCCGAGCGAGCGGACACGCTCCACGGTGCGGAGCAGCTCGGCCGGGCGCGTGGACAGTGCCCGCTCGGTGATCTCGAGCATGACGCGCAGCTCACCCGGCGCGGACTCGGCGATGGCGAGCAGGTCGTCCAGGGGCGCGCTGTCGAGGACCTCCGGCTCCACGTTGACGAAGACGGTCAGCGGCGAGAAGAGCCCGAGCTCGACCGCAGAGCGGAAAGCGGCACGGCGGCACGCGTCGTCCAGCTCGCTGAGCAGACCCTCCGCGCGGGCGGAGGCGAAGAGGGCGTCCGGCCGCTCCAGTGCGGTCCCGCGAGGGCCGCGCGCCAGGGCTTCGTACGCCACCACGGTGCCCTCGTCGAGGTCGATGATGGGCTGGAAGACGCTCCGGACCTGGACGTCGCCAGCCGACGTGAACTTTGACACCGAGCCTCCACCTGCGCCTGCACTGCGGTCTGCTTCCCGTCACCTGGGCGGTCCGCCCGGTGCTGGATGAGCCTGAGGCAGCGTCGCTGCTGGCCGCCACCGGGGGAATCGGCACGAGCAGGCGTCGGGTGAAGTTCTTTTCGGGTGAATGCTCGCCGAACTGCATGGACAGCGCTGCGCATAGCGCGACGGAGCGCGACCGGCTCGACCAGTACGGCCCAGCCAGCGACGACCGCCTCGGCGACGGAAGCGAACGCGAGTCAACAAAGTCGATCAAGCCCTAGGAATCACACCTCGGCGTCGGTAGCGTCCTGTGCTGTGACGCAGACGCCCGCGGTGGAGTGGAGCCGGCTCGGTCCCACCGCGCGCGTGACCCTGTCGGGCGAGTTCGACATCAGCATGTGCCCCGCGCTCCGGGCCGCCTTCCGCGACGCGCTGCTGACCGGCCCCGCTGACCTCGCCGTGGACATCTGCGCTCTCACCTTTGTCGACAGCACCGCGGTGAGCGTGCTCGTCGCGGCGCAGCGTCGGGCGACCGCGAGCGGCGTGACCTGGCGCATGCACGGTGCCAACCGCGACGTGCGCCGCGTCCTCTCGGTGATGCGGCTGGAGTCGGTGCTGCTGACCGAGCCGTCAGCTACCCGCTCGGCCTGACGTCGCGGCTTCCCCCCACTTCTCGACTGGCCCTCACGCGAGCGCCGCCCTCACGCGAGCCCCGCCCTCACCCGCGCCCGCACCTCGCTCGCCGACGGCTGCTGGAGCGCGGTCTGCGCGAGCTCCCGTGCCGCGGTCACGTCCACCTCCCGCACTCGCTGCTTCGTCAGCGCCAGCGCCCCCGGAGACACGCTGAGCTCCCGGACGCCGAGCCCCAGGAGCAGTGGGACCGCGTCCGCGTCGGCCGCCAGCTCTCCGCACACGGCCACGAGTGCCGTCCCCGCGTCGCGGCAGACAGCGTCGATCAGGCGCAGGACGCCGGGGTCAAGTGGGTCGGCCAGGACGGCCAGCTCCTCATGGCCCCGGTCGGCGGCCAGCGCGTACTGGGTGAGGTCATTCGTGCCGATACTGAGGAAGTCCAGCGCCGGAGCGACCGCAGCGGTCTTGAGCGCGAGCGCGGGGATCTCGACCATGACGCCGACCTGCAGCTCAGCCGGACGCCCCCGGCCGACGAGCTCGACGGCGGCGTCGAGCGCTACGCGGGCGGCGTCCAGCTCGGCGAGCGATGCCACCATCGGAAACATGACGCTCACGGGCGTCTCATGGGCGACGGTGACGATCGCCGTCAGCTGGTCGCGGAGCAGGTCGGGATGGGTCAGCGACAGCCGCAGCCCCCGGATGCCGAGGAACGGGTTGTCCTCGGCGGCCATCGACACGTAGGGCACCGGCTTGTCTCCACCGATGTCGAGCGTGCGCAGCGTCAGCCGTCGGCCACGGAGCTCGGCGGCGAGCTCACGGTAGGCCCGGATCTGCTCCTCGACCGAGGGTGGGGTCGCCCGGTCGAGGAACAGGAACTCGGTGCGCACGAGCCCGGCGAGGTCGGCGCCGCCGGCCCGTGCCTGGGTGGCCTCGCGCGCCGACCCGACGTTGGCACCGACCAGGACGGGGACGCCGTCAGCTGTCACGGCCGCCTCCGCGGCCCTGGCCCCGGCGGATTCCCGCCGCTGCTGCTCGGCCGCCGCACACGTCCGGAAGTCCTGCAGCTGGCGCTCGTCAGGCGCGACCAGCAGCTGACCTGAGGAGCCGTCGACGGCGAGGAGGGGTGCGGCAGCGTCCGCTCCGCCGTGCAGAAGCTCCCGCACGGGAGCGACGACAGCGTCGTTCGTCAAGACCGCGGGGATCGCACGCGACCGCAGCAGGATCGCGGCATGCGAGGTGGCGCTGCCGCGCGTGAGCACGACCGCGGCCACGTCACCGGCGCGGAGGGTGGCGGCGCGCGCGGCCGGGAGCTCCGTGGCAATCAGGACGTGCGGGCCAGCCTCGTCCCCCGGCGATGCATCGGCGGCGGGGGTGTCCTGCTCGCCCCCGCGCAGTGCGGCGAGCACCAGCCCGGCGACCGCACGCAGGTCCTCCGCTCTCGCCCGCTGGTACTCGTCGGGTAAGGCTTCGAGGTCACCCGCCAGGTCGGCGGCGGCCTCCCACCACGCGCGCTCAGCCGTCCGGCCCTGAGCCAGCGACGCTTCGGCCCGCTGCTGCAGCAGCGGGTCCCGCAGCATGAGCAGCTGCGCGTTGAAGATCTCGGCCTCGTGGGCGCCGACCTCCGCAAGGGTGGCAGCTCGCACCGCCTCCAGCTGCTCAGCCGCCGCGTCCAGCGCGGCCCCGAGCCGGTCGCGCTCGACGGCGTCGCCGCGGCCTGGGGCGTCGCCGGGTTCGTGGACTGGGCCGGCGTCGTCGAGGTGGGCCGGGCCGATCCCGAAGCCGGGGGAGAGCGGCAGGGTCTCCGAGCCGGCGCCGACGGCGACGGCATAGTTCACGCGCGTGAGGCTGCCGGCCCTCGACCCCAGCTCGAAAGGCCCCGCGTCACGGTCTGAAGGCCCCGCCTCACGGTCGGGGGCACCGCCCTCGCCGAAGCCGACCCGCGCCTCCTCGAGCACCGCAGTGACCGCAGCGGCTGCCTCCGCCCCCTGCGCGCGCACCTGCACCTCGTGCCCGCGCCGCACCCCGAGAGCTGCGACTCCGGCGACACTGCGAGCGTCGACCCAGCGGCTCGCCGTGCTGGCGTTGCGCAGGCGCACCTCCGCCTCGATGCCTGCCAGAGCGCCGACGAGCCGGGCGACCGGCCGGGCATGCAGGCCGTGGACCAAATCGACGACGAACGACGCCCGCTCGGCCGACCCATCGTCGCCGCCCTCGCCGTCGGGGTCGGCCGACGCGTCGTCCGCATCTCTGTCTGGGTCGGGATCCTCAGCGTTGCCGGCCGGCTGTTGGGCATCACCCGGGGTCGGCAGCTGTGCGGTCTTCGACTCCAGAGCTCGGGCAGCCTCGGCCGCAACGGTTGCCCGGTCCGCGCCACCGGCGGCAACTGTCACGGCGACGACAAGTCCCTCGACGAGGGGCGCCGGGCACAGCACCACCCGCTTACGGTCGGCCTCGTCGAGGAACTCGAGGGCCATCTCCGCCGACAGCACGGCGCTGCCGAGGTCCATCAGGACCACGACGCCGTCCCCGGTGTCGGCCGCGGTGACGGCGGCGCTGATGGCGGCAGCGTCGGTCCCGACGCTGCCGTCCTCTAGGCCTGCGGCGGGCAGCACTGACAGCTCTCGCCCCCCGAGCATCTCCTTTGCCAGGTCGATGGCGGCCTGGGCGAGCGGTGCGCTGTGTGAGACGACGACGAGTCCGACCGTCACGCCGCGACTGCCTCCGCCGCCGCCGCGAGGAGCATCGCCGCCGAGGTCGCCCCCGGGTCCTGGTGCCCCGCGCTGCGGTCGCCGAGGTAGCTCGCACGTCCCTTGCGCGCCACCATGGGTGTCGTCGCGTCGCGTCCGGTGGCACCGGCATCCGCAGCGGCCCGGAGCGCCTCGGGGAGCGCGTCACCTTCGGCCAGACGCGCCTCCAGGGTGTCGCAGGCGGGCAGCAGGGTGTCCAGCATCGTCTTGTCGCCGAGCTCGGCCTTGCCTCGTGCGACCACGCCTTCCACCCCGGCGCGCAGCGCCGCGGCGAACTCCGAGGCGTCTGCTCCTTCCGCTGGCATCGCGCCGGCGGCGCGCAGGAAGAAGGTGCCGTAGAGCGGCCCGCTCGCCCCGCCGACCTTGCTGACCAGCGTCATGCCGGCCTGCTTGAGCAGGGCCGCCGGGTCGGCGTCGTCCGACAGTCCCTCGACCACAGCGGTCATGCCGCGGTCGAGGTTGGACCCGTGGTCGGCGTCACCGATCGCGGAGTCGAGAGCAGTCAGCTCGTCCCGGGCGTCGTGCACCTTGGCGGCAAAGCCGCGCAGCCAGGCCTGCACGACACCGGCGTCCACGCGGTCCGCCACGTCAGATCCCCCACCGCAGGCCGGGAGTGTTGACGGGGGCGTCCCAGAGCCGCAGCAGCTCGTCGTCCAGCTTGAGCAGCGTGACCGAGCAGCCGGCCATGTCGAGGCTCGTCATGTAGGGCCCGACGAGGGAGCGCACGACCGTCACGCCGGCCTTGTCCAGCAGGGCCGCGACCTCGTTGTACATGACGTAGAGCTCGAGCAGCGGCGTGGCGCCGAGGCCGTTGACGAAGACGAGCGCGCCGTCGCCGCCGGTGAAGTCCAGATCGGACAGCACCGGCTCGACGAGCATCTCGGCGACCTCGCGGGCCGGGGCCAACGGAACGCGCCGCCGGCCTGGCTCGCCGTGGATGCCGATGCCCACCTCCATCTCGTTGTCAGGAAGGTCGAAGGTCGGCTTGCCCGCCGCCGGCACCGTGCAGGACGTCAGCGCCATGCCCATGCTGCGCCCGGTGTCGTTGACCCGCTTGGCGATATCGGCGACCTCCTGCAGGGACCGCCCCTCCTCGGCGGCGGCACCGGCGAGCTTCTCCAGCAGCACTGTCACGCCCACTCCGCGCCGGCCCGCGGTGTAGAGGCTGTCCTGCACCGCCACGTCGTCGTTCGTCACGATGGTGGCGACCTCGGTGCCGCTCTCGGCGGCGACGAGCTCGGCGGCCATCTCGAAGTTCATGACGTCGCCGGTGTAGTTCTTCACGATGTGCAGCACGCCGGCGCCGCCATCGACACCCTTGGTGGCCGCGACCATCTGGTCGGGCACGGGCGAGGTGAAGACCTCGCCGGCGCAGGCGGCGTCGAGCATGCCGAGGCCGACGAAGCCGCCGTGCATCGGCTCGTGCCCGGAGCCGCCCCCCGACACCAGCCCGACCTTGCCCTGGCGGGGGGCATCACCGCGGAAGATCACGCGGTTGTCCAGGTCCACTCGCAGCTCCGGATGCGCGGCGGCCATCCCTCGCAGCGCATCGGTGACGACAGTCGACGGGTCATTGATGAGCTTTTTCACGGGGACCTCCTGAGGTGACGGCAGCGCTGCCGGTCGTGGCTCGTGATCACCGCTCACGCTAGGACCGGGACCAGCCGGGGACAACCTCTGCAGACGTGCACGCTTTCGCCAAAGGGGCGGCTCCCGAGCTGCCGGTGGCAGGATCGCTGCCCATGACGCCACCCACGGAGGCCACCCTCGGGCTGGGGCTTGCCGCCATCGGCCGGCCCGCCTACATCACCACGGGCCGAGCGGAGGACCTCGGTGGCGACCGGTCCGTCGAGGCGCTGCGCCAGCGGACCCACCGGCTGCTCGACGAGGCGGTGGCGGCCGGCGTCCCCTATCTCGACGCCGCGCGGTCCTACGGGCGCTCGGAAGAGTTCCTGTCGGAGTGGCTGCACGAGCACCCGGACGCGCACGTCGAGATCGGGTCCAAGTGGGGCTACCGCTACGTCGGCGGGTGGCGGATGGACGCCGACGTCCACGAGGTCAAGGACCATGCACTGACCGCGCTCGAGGAGCAGTGGGAGCAGACGTCGGAGCTGCTCGGCGACTGGCTCGACGTCTACCACGTGCACAGCGCGACTCTCGAGACGGGCGTGCTGGAGGACCGCGCCGTTCACGAGGCGCTGGCGCGGCTGCAGGAGCGGGGCCTGCGCATCGGCATCAGCACCAGCGGTTCTCGTCAGTCCGACGCGATCCGCAAGGCGCTCGAGGTCACCGTCGACGGGCTGCCGTTGTTCACCTCGTTCCAGACGACGTGGAATGTCCTGGAGCCCTCGGCGGGGGACGCCTTGCGCGAGGCAGCAGACGCAGGCGCTCGGGTGATCGTCAAGGAGCCAGTGGCCAACGGGCTGCTCACCGCGGCGGGCGTCCAGGAGCTCAGAGGTGCTGACTCACCCCTGGCCTCAGCCGTGGCGGCGTTCTCCCGAACGGCGCAGTCGCTCGACCTCGCCGTCGACCAGCTCGCCATCGCCGTCGCCTTGGCGCAGCCGTGGGCGTCGATCGTGCTCTCGGGTGCGGTCACGGTCGACCAGCTGCACAGCAACCTTGCCGCTCGCGCCGTCGTGGTCCCCGGGGAGCTGCTCGACGCTGTCGAGGAGTGGGCGCAACCGGCGCAGGACTACTGGCAGGCCCGCTCGCGACGTCCCTGGTCGTGACGCCGGGCCGACGCCTCTGCCACGGAGCCGACCTCGGCGAGGCATGCGGCGAGCCCGTTGACCACCCTGGTGGAGGGACTGTCCGCCACCAGCACGGGCATCCCGATCACCTCCTGCAGCGTGTCGGCGAGGTCCGCGACCAGAGCTCCGTTGCCGACGAGGTGCAGCTGGCCCGCCGCGAGGTCGCCTGCCGTCCGCTCGGGTACGGCATCGAGCACCTCGACCAGGGCGCGAGCAGCGGCCGCCAGCACCGGCGCGGGGGAGGAGATGTAGTCCCGTACCGACAAGGGCTGCGCGCTGGAGGAGAGCAGGCGTCCGTCGCCGAGTGCGCCGAGCTCGAGCACCCCGGAGCCGATGTCGCAGACGAGACCGGCGGTTGGCTCGTCCACCGGAAGCCCCAGTCCGATGCCGGCGGCGAGAAGCGCAGCGACCGGAGTGGCCCAGCACCCGGTCGCCGACGCGACGGCGGCGGTGAGCAGCGAGGTGTCGTAGGCGCTGGCGCAGGCCGGCACCGCCACCGCGACCGACTCGGGCTGCAGCCCGTGTGCTGACAGGATCAGCTGCAGCAGCCGCACGGTCTGGACGGGGTCGACCACCAGTCCCTCGCGCACCGGGGAGCGCAGCTGCCACTGCCGCGTCTCCGCGCGGCTGGCATGCCACGCCTCCCATCCGGCAGCGACGACGGTGCCGGCGTCATCGACCGCCACGAGGGTCGGCTCCTCGAGCACCTCGCCACTGGCGCCGAGGGCGAGGCGCGTGTGCGTCGTTCCGAGGTCGATGGCCAGGTTGCGCGACGACCGGGCCTTGGTGGGGACCGCCGGGCGCCGCAGGGACGACGCGGGCAAGGACGCGGGCAAGGACGCGGGCAAGGACGCTGGCAAGGGCGCGGGCAAGGACGCGGGCAAGGACGCGGAGGCAGTCATCGCCGCCTCACCTTTCCGCGAGGCGGCGACGGCAGCTCACGCAGCCGTCAGTGAAGGGCAGCAGCTCCAGTCGCGCGAGGGGGATCGCGTCGGCGCAGTAGGTGCACCGGCCGTAGCTGCCGTCCTCGATGCGTGCCATTGCGCGCTCGATCTGATCGAGCACCTCCCGAACGGCGTTCGCGTGGGCCACGGCGACGGGGGAGGCCTCGTCGTTCAGGGGGGTCGCGGTCAAGGCCTGCAGCTGGGCCTGCCGCTCCCGTCGGCACTCCTCGAGGACGCGGCGGAGGCGGACGAGCTCCTGGACGGAGAGGTCGGTGGGTACGGGGGCGAGAGTCATGAGGACCTCCGGGGGAAGGGGGGACGGTCCTGTCAGGTGCGATGACGTCAGACAGGACGAGGAAAGAGCGGGAATGCCGGGAGCCGACCGGAAGGCGAGCGCTCCGCGAGGGGGAGCTACGCCCGTGTCAGAGACCCGGCCACCGTCCGCACGGCGGCGAGACGATGCCGACCGGGTGGCTGGGGCGTCACGATCGCCTCCAGCTGAGACGACGGGCGGAAGGCGGGACGCCACTGTGCCTGACGGCGCACGGCTGCTCGCGCCGCAGCGTCAGGGGTCCCGGTCATGAGGGGAGGCTACGCGACAAGAAGGGCAAAGCCAAGCCATTACTTGACGATGTCTTTACCTTCTTGCGTCTGGCGACAGCAGGAGAGTCGCGGCGGGCGGGGTGCGACCGAGGTACGTCACGAGCAGCGACACCGCGACCGCCGCCGGGATCACCCAGGCCGGCGGGGTCTGCAGCAGCGCGAGGGCTGACGCGGCGAGGACTGCGGCGACCAGGGGGCGCACCGCCCTCGCCGGCGCCCCGGTGGAGAGCTGGGCGCCGAGGTAGACCCCTGGCAGCGCACCGACGAGCAGTGACGCCGTCACCGTCAGGTGCACGTCGCCGACGAGCAGGTGCCCGAGAGCGGCGGCGCCCACCAGAGGGATGGCCTGCACGATGTCGGTTCCGACCAGCCGGCCCGGACTCGCCCGGGGATACGCAACAGCGAGCATGGCGATGATCAGTGATCCCGCGCCGACGCTGGTGAGGCCCACGAGCAGTCCGCCGACAGCGCCAATCGCGATGGTGCGTCCGGGCAGAGGTAGCAGCTGGTCGCCGCCGTCGTGAGGGGCGGTGTCGCCTCGGCGCCGCTGAAGGGCGAGGCGCGCAACCGTGGCCGCCAGGCTTGCCAGCAGCAACACTCCGATGCCCAGCTTCAGCAGCGACTGCTGGGTCGGACCCCGGAGGAGCGCACCCGCGAGCAGCGCACCCGCACATGCCGCGGGGACGGACCCACATGCCAGCCACCGGACCAGCTCGCGCTCCACGCTGCCGTGTCGCAGGTGAACCACGGCTCCCACGGGCTTCATCACGAGAGACGTGACGAGGTCGCTGCTCACCGCCGCTAGCGGTGGTACCCCGAAGACGAGGACGAGCAGCGGGGTGAGCAGTGCGCCACCGCCCATTCCCGTCAAGCCGACTATAAGACCGACGACAAGCCCGGACGCGGCCAAGGAGACATCGAGAAAGAGGACGTGAAGATGCAGGAGATCCACGGAGAGCCTTGCTGCTGGGCGCCGGATGGGCGCAAGGAGTCTGCGTCAGCTGATGGCGAGGCCAGCGCACATGCAGCAGCCGGCGCAGCGCATCAGGTCGACGTGCAGGCGGCGGGTGAGCGCCACGGCAGAGGTCGCAGACATGGCTCGAGCATCAGTGACGTACGGAAATGCGTCAACAAGATGTCCGAAGCGTCTTGTATTTCGAGACATTCAGCTCACGACGTGACACAGAGCGGCGGGCCGCACTAGCGTCCCGGTCCAGGTCATGAGCGCCAGCGCGAAGCCCCGGCTCGCTGGCCGGCAACCCTCCACCACGGTGGGGTGCCCCGGGTGAGGACCAGGTCGACCGGCAGCCGCCGGTAGGCAAGCGTGTGGCGCTCCCCCGTGTGGACGGCGCCTTTTGATGTCCTGCAAGGGAAATCCCATGACTGACACCACCATCGATGCGCCACGTGCGTCCTCGCGCGGACGAGCCAGCAGTGACGAGGGGCAATGGGCGCTGGGGCAGCGCGAGCCACTCAACGGCAACGAGCGTCTCAAGCGGGACGACGACGGACTCAACGTCCGCGCGCGGATAGAGGCGATCTACGCCAAGCGGGGCTTCGCATCCATCGACCCGTCGGACCTCCGCGGCCGCTTCCGCTGGTGGGGGCTGTACACGCAGCGGCGCCCAGGAATCGACGGTGGCCGGACCGCCGTGCTCGAGCCGCACGAGCTCGACGACGAGTACTTCATGCTCCGCGTGCGACTGGATGGCGGCCAGCTGAACCTCGACCAGCTGCGGACGATTGCGAGCGTCAGCAAGGACTTCGCACGCGACACCGCCGACATCACCGACCGGCAGAACATCCAACTGCACTGGGTGCGCATCGAGGACGTGCCGGAGATCTGGCGCCGGCTGGAGTCGGTGGGCCTGAGCACGACGGAGGCGTGCGGAGACTGCCCCCGCGTCGTCCTTGGATCGCCTGTGGCCGGCATCGCCGCGGACGAGGTGATCGACGGCAGCTGGGCAGTCGAGGAGATCTCCCGTCGCTGGATCGGCTCGCCGGAGTTTTCCAACCTGCCGCGCAAGTTCAAGACCGCGGTCAGCGGCTCGCCAAGCGGCGACGTCGTCCACGAGGCCAACGACGTCGCCTTCGTCGGTGTCGTGCACCCTCAGCTGGGCCCAGGCTTCGATGTCTGGGTGGGCGGCGGCCTGTCGACCAATCCGGCGCTGGCCAAGCGGATCGGAGCCTGGGTCCCGCTCGAGGAGGTACCCGAGGTCTGGGCTGGCGTCACGGGGATCTTCCGCGACTACGGGTACCGGCGGCTGCGCAACCGGGCGCGGCTGAAGTTCCTCATTGCCGACTGGGGTGTCGAGCGATTCCGCGAGGTGCTGGAGACGGAGTACCTCCATCGACGGCTCGCCGACGGCCCACCGCCGCCACCCCGTCCGCCGTTCGAGGGTGACCACGTCGGCGTGCACCCGCAGAAGGACGGCCGCTACTACGTCGGCGCGGCTCCGATCGCCGGGCGGGTGAGCGGCACTCTGCTCGGGCAGCTGGCCGACGTCGTCGAGGCCCACGGCTCGCGGCGGGTGCGGACGACACCGTTCCAGAAGCTGCTGGTGCTCGACGTCGAGGAGGCGCAGCTGGACTCCTTGACGGCTGCGCTCGCCGACCTCGGCCTTCCCACGCACCCGAGCAACGTGCGCCGCGGTGTCATGGCATGCACCGGGATCGAGTTCTGCAAGCTGGCGATCGTCGAGACGAAGGGCCGGGCTGCGCAGCTGGTGCAGGAGATCGAGCGCCGGCTGCCCGAGCTGGACGAGCCGCTGTCCATCCACCTCAACGGCTGTCCCAACTCGTGCGCGCGCATCCAGGTCGCCGACATCGGACTCAAGGGCCAGATCGTGCGTGACGACGAGGGCCGCCAGGTCGAGGGCTTCCAGGTGCACCTGGGCGGTGGGCTCGGGCTCGACGGCGGCTTCGGACGGAAGCTGCGCGGTCACAAGGTCACGGCCGAAGCCCTGCCGGACTACGTCGAGCAGTTGGTGCGCCGCTTCCTCGCACAGCGCCAAGCCGGCGAGCGGTTCTCCGCCTGGGTCGCGCGCACCGACGAGGAGCACCTGCGATGAGTGAGCGCGCTGCCCCCTACTACTGCCCCTACTGCGCAGACGAGGGGCTCCGGCCGCATGGTGCGACCTACGGCGAGTGGCTCTGCACGGCGTGCACCCGCGCCTTCTCGTTGCGACTGCTCGGTCTGGAGGTGTCGGCATGAGGACCTGGCAGACACTGGCCGAGCGTGCCGGGCGCGAGCTCGAGGATGCGTCCGCGGAGGACATCCTGCGGTGGGCCGGCGGTCAGTTCGGCGACCGCCTGGTCGTGACCTCCTCGATGGCGGACGGCGTGCTTGCCCATCTCGCGGCATCGGTGCTGCCGGGAGTGGAGGTCCTGTTCCTCGACACCGGCTATCACTTCGTCGAGACCCTGGGAACGCGCGACGCTGTCGAGGGTCTCTACAACGTTCGGGTGCGAACTGTCCGGCCCCGTCGGTCAGTCGATGAGCAGGACGTCCTTGAGGGGCCGCGGCTCTATGAGCGCGACCCCGATCGGTGCTGCGCTCTGCGCAAGGTCGAGCCGCTCGAACGCGCCCTCGCCGGGTATGCGGCCTGGGCCACCGGTATCCGGCGCGACGAGGCGAGGTCCCGGGCGCGCACGCCGGTGGTCGGGTGGGATGCCACACGCGGCCTCGTCAAAGTCAGCCCGCTCGCACGCTGGACGCAGAACGACGTCGACGCCTACGTCGCGCAGCACGCCGTCCTCGTCAATCCCTTGCAGCAGCTGGGCTTCACCTCCATCGGATGCCAGCCGTGCACTGTCCCAGTGCAGCCCGGCGACGACCCCCGCGCCGGTCGATGGGCCGGGCGCGCCAAGACGGAATGCGGGATCCACTCATGACTGTCACCACGACCCACGTGTCGGGAGCCACGGTGTGGCTGACCGGGCTGTCGGGCGCTGGCAAGACGACGATCGCAACCGCGCTCGCCGAACGGCTGCGAGCCGAGGGACGGCCCGTCCAGCTCCTCGACGGCGACGACCTGCGCGCCGCTCTGTCGCCGGACCTGGGCTTCGACCGCGTCGACCGCGACCAGCACGTCCGGCGCGTCGGATGGGTGGCGGCGACCCTCGCGCGGCACGGCGTCCTGGCGCTGGTCCCCGTGATCGCGCCCTACGCGGCTGGCCGCCTGCAGGTTGCCCGGGTGCACGCCGCGGCCGCGCTCCCCTACCTCGAGGTGCATGTGGCGACGCCGGTCGAGGTGTGCGAGCTGCGGGACGTGAAGGGTCTCTATGCCAAGGCGCGGGCCGGCGAGCTGCGCGGCCTCACGGGTCTCGACGACCCCTACGAGCCGCCGACCGCACCGGACCTGAGACTCGACACCGCGGACCGGTCGGTGCAGGCCTGCGCCGCGGCCCTGCACGCGCTGCTGGTGGCTCGGGGGCTGGCATGACGACGCTCGCGTTCGCTCCGGGCAGGACCGACGCTGCGCCGTTCGAGCCGTCGGTGGGTGCGCTGGACCCGCTCGCGGTGCTCGAGTCCGAGGCCGTGCACGTCTTCCGCGAGGTCGTCGGCCAGCTCGAGCGGCCAGCGCTCCTCTTCAGCGGCGGCAAGGACTCGATCGTCATGCTGCACCTGGCCCGCAAGGCCTTCGCACCCGCCCCACTGCCCTTCCCGCTGCTGCACGTCGACACCGGGCACAACTTTCCCGAGGTCCTCGACTACCGCGACGCCACCGTGGCGCGCCTCGGCGCACGACTGG
>JBQCDV010000072.1:0-7780 GCA_051960855.1 Actinomycetales bacterium | reverse complement strand
GCTTCGAGCAGCGTGACCCGCGGCGGACGGGGCAGCCGGCTGAGCTCCCACGCGGCGACCAGGCCGGAGATCCCGCCGCCGACCACGACGACATGAGGCGGCACCACCTGGCCCGGCGTCACGCCGCCGTCACCTCGTGCACGTGCTCGACGACGCGCGTCAGGATGTCGGGGTCGGTGGCGGGCAGGACGCCGTGGCCGAGGTTGTAGATATGACCGGGCCCGGGGGGCAGGGCCGCCGCGTCGGCGAGCACCGCGTCGACTTCGCCGCGCACGACGTCCCAGGGCGCGAGCACCGCCGTCGGGTCGAGGTTGCCCTGCAGCGCGTGACCGGGTCCGACCCGCTGCGCAGCGACCGACAGCGGCACGCGCCAGTCGACGCCCACGACCTCGGCCCCGGCCTGCCCCATGAGGCCGAGCAGCTCGCCGGTCCCGACCCCGAAGTGGATGCGCGGGACGCCGAGCGGCTCGACCGAGGCGAGCACTGCGGCCGAGTGCGGCAGGACGTAGCGCTCGTAGTCCGCCGCCGACAGGGTCCCGGCCCACGAGTCGAAGAGCTGCACGGCCGACGCACCGGCCTCGACCTGCACCCGCAGGAACGTCGCCGACAGCCGCGCGACGCGTGCGAGCAGGGCATGCCACGTGTCCGGGTCGGTGCGCATCAGCGCGCGGGTGCGGGCGTGCTCCTTCGAGGGGCCGCCCTCGACCAGGTAGGAGGCGAGAGTGAACGGCGCGCCGGCAAAGCCGATCAGCGGCACTCCGCCGAGCTCGCCGACCAGACCCTGCACGGCCTCGGTCACGAAGCCGACATGGGACGGGTCGAGCTCGGGGACCCGCTCGACGTCAGCGCGAGAGCGGACCGGCTCGGCCACCACGGGGCCCGTGCCCGGGACGATGTCGAGGTCCATCCCGGCGGCCTTGAGCGGCAGCACGATGTCGGAGAAGAACACCGCCGCGTCCACGCCGTACCGCCGCACCGGCTGCAGCGTGATCTCGACGATGAGGTCGGGTCGCGAGCACGCCTCGAGCATCGTGGTCCCGCTGCGCACGGCGAGGTACTCGGGCAGCGCCCGGCCGGCCTGGCGCATGAACCACACCGGGGTGTGCGGCACCGGCCGTCCGAGGGCGGCTTCGAGGAAGGGGCTGCGGACGGACGTCGGCGTGTTCGGACTCATGTTCATGTCGCCGCCCATCCTCGCCTACTCCGTCGCTGCCAGCCGGACGAGGGAGGGCGCCGACACCATCAGTACAGGTGGTCCGGGTCGATCCGGTTGCGCAGCGGCTCGCCGGTCCGCCAGCGCTGGAGGTTGTCGAGGAACAGGTCGACGATCCGCTCGTTCTCGTGCACCGACAGCGCCGCCGTGTGCGGGCTGATCAGGACGTTATCCAGGTCCCACAGCGGGCTGTCCTCGGGCAGCGGCTCGGTGGCGAAAACCTCCAGCGCCGCTCCCGCGATCCGTCGGTCGCGCAGCGCCTCGATGAGCGCCGTCTCGTCGACAGTCGCCCCACGTCCGACGTTGACGAGGACCGCGTGCGAGGGCATCCGCGCGATCACCTCGGCGCTGAACAGGCCCTCCGTGGCGGCGGTGCGCGGCAAGGAGAGAACGACGGCGTCGGCGGCGCTGACGAGGTCGGGAAGCTGATCGACCGGCGCCACCTCGTCGAAGTCGTCAGATGCCTCCCCATTGCTGCCACCGCTGCGAACGGCTCCGGTCACGTGCATGCCGAGGGCGTGGGCCTGCCGGGCGATCTCCCGTCCGATGTGGCCGAGACCCACGACGAGCACCCGCTGCCCCCGCAGCTCGCGCACCGGGTAGTGACCCCAGCGGTGCGCCGCCTTGTCGGCGAGCAGCCGCGACAGGTCCTTGGTGAAGGCGAGCAGCGCAAGGGTCGTCCACTCCGCCAGCTGCTCGGCGTGCACGCCGATCGCCGAGGTCACCGTCACCCGCTGCAGCTCCTCGGCGGTCAGCCCCGCCTTCTGCACCACCTCACCGGTGCCGGCCGCGGTCCCCTGCACCCACGACAGGTGCGGGCACCACTCGCGCACCGCCGCCGCCAGCCCGTCCGGGGTGTCTGCGGGAATCCCGAGGAGCACGTCCGCGCGCTCGAGCAACGACCGCCAGCGGCGTTCGTCGATCTCCGAACGGCGGAAGCCGGGGTCCCCTCGGTGGTCCGAGGGAAAGCGCGGCGGTGGCACGAGGTCCGGCTCGTAGACGACCTCAACGTCGGGCACCTCGCTCCGGATCCGCTCGACCAGCTCGGGCTCGAAGGGGTTGGCGACCACGACGACGGGAGTGGCTGGCATGACTGCTGGTTTACCTCCTTGCCGTACGGCAAACACTTCGGCCTCGGCGCATCGGGGCGCCGAGTGCCTGAAAGGACCCTGTCATGTCCGACGTCACGGCAAGCAGCGGCGTGACCCGGGGCGGCGAGACCGCTGGATTCCGCACCAGCGCACGCTGGCAGCGGCTGATCCCCATCGCCTTCGTCACCTACAGCCTCGCCTACCTCGACCGGTCCAACTACTCCATCGGAGCGGCGGGCGGCCTGGAGAAGGACCTCGGAATCGGCTCCGGCGTGGCCGCCTTGCTGGGGGCGTTGTTCTTCCTCGGCTACTTCTTCTTCCAGGTGCCGGCCGCGCACTACGCCGAGCACCGCAGCGTGCGGCGGCTGATCTTCTGGTGCGTGCTGCTGTGGGGCATCTTTGCCACTGCACAGGGGCTGATCCCCTGGGTCTGGCTGCTCATGGTGGACCGTTTCCTGCTCGGCGCCGTCGAGGCGGCGATCATGCCGGCGATGCTGATCTTCCTGACCCACTGGTTCACGAGCCGGGAGCGCGCCCGGGCCGACACGTACCTGATCCTCGGCAACCCCGTGACCGTGCTGTGGCTGTCGGCGGTCTCCGGCTTCATCGTCCAGGCGACGAGCTGGCGCTGGATGTTCATCATCGAGGGCATCCCGGCCCTCATCTGGGCCTTCGCCTTCCGCGCCCTCGTGCAGGACCACCCGCACGAGGCGGAGTGGCTCGACGCCGCCGAGCGGGACGGCATCGAGGGACGGCTGCACGAGGAGCAGTCGGGCATCCCCGAGGTGAGCGGATACCGTCAGGCCTTCCGCTCCCGCAATGTCGTGATCCTCAGCATCCAATACCTGCTCTGGAGCATCGGCGTCTACGGCTTCGTCTTCTGGCTGCCCTCGATCATCAAGGCCGCCAGCAGTCACGGCATTGGCGTGACGGGCTTGCTCACCGCGATTCCGTACGCCCTCGCGGTCATCTGCATGATCCTCAACTCTCGTGCCTCCGACCACAGCGGGCGGCGCAATGCCTTCGTCTGGCCGTGGTTGGTCGTCGGCGCCATTGCCTTCTACGTCTCCTACCTCGTCGGGACGGGCAACTTCGGCTGGGCCTTCGTGCTGCTCGTCATCGCAGGCGCGTGCATGTACGCGCCCTACGGCCCGTACTTCGCCCGGATCCCCGAGCTGCTCCCCCGCAACGTCGCCGGTGCGTCCATGGCGCTGGTCAACAGCGCGGGCGCGCTGGGTGGGTTCGTGGGCGCCTACGTCGTGGGATGGCTGAACGGCGCTACCGGTGGCCCTGGCGCGTCGTTCATCCTCATGGCCATCGCGCTGCTGCTGTCCGGCCTGCTGATGCTCTTCGTGCGCCAACCAGCCCCGCAGGTCGTCGACCTGCGCGAGCCAGCGGCGTCGGGCGGGCGCCCGGCACCTGACACCGCCGTGGCTGACACAGCTGGTGCCGAACCTAGCCGGAGGCGATGAGGGCGACGCCGGCGAGCGCCAGCACCACTCCGCCGAGCTGGATGCGCACCAGCCGCTCGCCGTGGACCCCCACGGCGAGCAGCACGGTGACGACCGGGTAGAGCGAGCCGAGGACGCTGATGATGCTCACGTAGGCGCCGGTGCTGGCCAGGCCGAAGGTCCAGTTGGCGGTCACGTCGCCCACTCCCGCGGCGAGCAGCCAGAGGTAGTCGGCGCGCGACCACGGGCGCCGTTCTGGCCGGGGGGCGGGCTGGGGGTAGGGCTGGCCGTTGGAGTGGGCCTCCCCGCGCGTGTGGCGCTGCCGGGCAGCGACGGCCACCAGGCCGACGCTCAGCAGCAGCACCGAGGTCATGCGCATCCCGACGAGGGTCATGAGGGGGCTGGACTTCGCACCCTGGGCGATGGCGTAGAGGGCAAGGCCGAAGCCGACCGCTGAGACCCCGGCCAGCGCGACGGGCAGGACGCCAGCCGCCCCGCGCAGTTCGGGGCCGCTGGCGAGCACGACGCCGACGACCGCCACGGCGACACCGACGAGCGCCAGCGCACCGGGACGCTCCCCGGAGAGCAGCCCCAGCACGAGCGGGACGATGACGCTCAGCGACGCGATCGGCGAGACGACGCCCATCGTGCCCCGGGCCAGCGCGGTGTAGAAGCACAGCAGCCCGGTGACGCCGCTGATGCCGGCGACGACCGACCAGCCGACGTAGTCGGAGGGGTCCGTGAGCGCCGCCGCCCCTGTCGCGAGGATCAGCGCGGTCAGGAGGCCGATGGCCTGCGAGCCGAGGACGACGCGGACGGCGTCACGTCGACGGCTGAGCGTGCCGCCGGCGAAGTCGCTGCCTCCCCAGAGCAGGCTGGACAGCAGAGCGAGGGCGACACTCACCGCGATCGCCTGCCCGCAGGGGCTGCTGCCAGCGACACTGCTCTGGTGCAGGGGTCGCGGTGGAGGCGGTCACAGGTGACGTTCGGTCCGGTGGGGCGCGTCGGGTGGTCGGTGGCGCTGTTCATTCCGCTGTGGTGGTTCCTCTGGTACGCGGGACTCTTCGGCATCGTGGGCGCTGTTATCTGGGGGTTCATTGTCGTGCCCTGGGGACTGCGTGACCTGTGGCGGTCCGTCCCTCGGACGCCGGGTAGACGCAGACCGACGGCGGTCGAGGAGCTCGAGGAGCGCTACCGCCGCGAGCAGGCCGTCGAGCAGCGGCTAAGGGAGGCCGCCGCGATCGAGGACCGCAAACCGCCGCGGCGCTGGTAGCCACCATGGACACCACCTTCGTCGCCGAGCTCTTCGAGTGGCGTGGCCCGGCGCCGTACTACTGGCTGCGGCTGTCGGACGAGGCCTGCGACGACGTCCGTGAGGAGGCCGCGGAGGCGAGCTATGGCTGGGGAGCTATCCCCGTCCGCGTCCGCATCGGTCGCACCGAGTGGGAGACGTCGTTGCTGCCGCGCGAGGGCGGCTACGTCCTGCCGGTCCGCAAGGACGTGCGGGTCAGGGAGCAGCTCGAGGAAGGCGACACGGTGGCGGTGGCGATGAGCGTCGCCCCCCGCGGCGGGCGTGCGGCAAACGCCAGCGGTCCGAGCGTGTAGGCGTCCGCTACAGCCGGTCCACGTCGGCGGAAGCCTGCCCCCCGGACAACCGGGCATAGCCAGGCCCCCGGTCGAAGAACGGCTCGTCTCCCGTCCGCTGCGAGCGCAGCTGCTCGCGCAGCTGGTCGGAGGCTGGCTCGTCGAGCACGGGCTCGTCGGCCGGCCCGCTCGCCACGACGCCGTAGTCACGACGGGCTCCCTCGAAGGAGACCTTGCGCCACCGCAGGTCGCGCAGCACCTCCTCGTACGGGCGCTCGAGGGGGTCGCCCCATCCGCCGCCACCGGTCGTCCGGATCCGGATGACCTCACCGGCTTGCACGGGCTCGGCATCGGCGAGCGCGTCGACCTCCCGCTCCCGTGGGCCCCCAGGGTCGATGGTGACCTGGAAGGGCTGGCCGGCCTTGCCGCCCTTGACTCCCCAGCAGGCGAGGATCGAGCGGTCGGCGATGGACATGAAGTGGGCGTCCTTGAGCATGCGGAGGTGCTTCTCGTAGCCCAGGCCTCCGCGGTAGCGGCCGGCTCCCCCGCTGTCGAGGGCGAGACCGAGCCGCTCGACGACGAACGGGAACCGCGACTCGGTGAACTCCGTCGGCAGGTTGCGAGAGTCCGGAACGACGTGGATGGTGTCCTCGCCGTCGGCGTAGTACCGGCCCCCCGAGCCGCCCCCGAGCACCTCCCGCATCAGGTAGGGCTGCCCCTCGGCGTCCTCGCCATAGACGCCGGTGTAGCGGATCGTCTCCTGGTCGGCGGGCATTCGTCCGTCCACGGCCTTGGCGACCACGCCGGCCAGCACACCGAGCAGCCGAAGGATCACGAACGTGCGCGCGTTGGTCGGCGCGGGGAAGACCGGCGTCAGCAACGTCCCCGGAGGCGGGAAGCGCATCTCGATCAGTGGCACGACGCCTTCGTTGACGTCGAGCTCGGCCATCCGCTCCGGTGTCTCAGCCAGGTTGCGCAGGATGGGAGCCAGCCACTTCTTGAGAAAGTTGCCGTCCGCGTAGTCGCCGCAGTGGTTGATGGGCCCCTTGGCCTGGACCGCGGTTCCGGTGAAGTCGAGGACCAGCTTCGGCCCTCCGGTCTGCTCGTCGTGGTCGACCTTCGTGAGCGTGATGCGCTGCGTGTGCAGCCGCGGCTCGTCCACGCCGTCGTGCTCGGCGTAGTCCTCCCACGTGTAGGTCCCCGCCGGGATCCGGCTGAGGATCTCCCGCCGGTAGGTCTCGGTCGTCTTGGCCAGGATCGCCTCGAACGACGCCTCCACGGTCGCCCGCCCGTAGCGGTCGAAGAGCTCGGCGAGGCGACGCGCCCCCATCAGGCACGCCGAGCACTCGGCATCGAGGTCGGCCGCCAGCGACTCCGGCATCCGCGAGTTGCGCGTCATGATCTTCAGCGCGCTCTCGTTGGGGACGCCTGCGTCCCAGAGCTTGATGGGAGGCACCATCAAGCCCTCCTCGTAGACGCTCGTGGCATGACTGGGCATGGAGCCGGGGACCGAGCCCCCGATGTCGTCATGGTGACCAAAAGCCTGGACGAAGGCGACGACCTGCGGCCCCTCGCCGTCGTCGTGGAATACGGGCACGGTGACGCAAAGGTCGGGGAGGTGCCCGATCCCACCCTCGGAGAGGTAGACGTCGTTGTGGAAGTAGACGTCCCCCGGGCGCATCGTCTCAAGCGGGTAGTCGCGTACGACTGGGTGGACGAGCGCGGAGTAGGACCGTCCCGTGAGCTTGCGCAGCGCACGGTCGTGGATGCCGGCGCGGAAGTCGTGCGCGTCACGGATCATCGGCGACCGGCTGGTGCGCGCAATCGCCGTCTCGACCTCCATCTCCACCGAGGCGAGGTAGCCCTGCACGATCTCGACGACGACGGGGTCGACGGCCTCGACGGCGCTTAGGACGGTCACGGACGGCCCTCCGGAGTCAGGAGCAGGTTGCCGAAGCGGTCCACCTCGGCGCGGAAGCCCGGATGCAGGGGCACGGTCGAGCCGAACTCCTCGATGACCGCCGGGCCGTCGAGGACGTCGCCGGCTCGCAGCCGCGACCGGTCGTACAGGGGCGTGTCCACCCAGCCGTCGAAGTAGACCGGACGCGTCCCGGTCTGCGCGCGTGCCGCCCCGCCGTCACCGGCCGCAGCTGCCGCGATCTCGGGGATCTCCGGCTTCCGGATCGGGCCGACTCCGGTGACGCGCAGGTTGACCCACTCGACCTCCTGACGGGGGTCGTCTCGGAAGTCATAGCCGTAGAGCTTGCGGTGCTCGTCGTGGAACACCGCGGCGACACCGTCCACCAGCTCCTGGGTGAAGGCGCCGTGCGGGATCGGCACACGCACCTCGAATGCCTGCCCGTAGTAGCGCAGGTCAGCCGTGCGCTCGAAGACGCGGTCCTGCGGAGCGAACCCCTCCCGCGCCAACGCCGCGTCGGCCT
>JBQCDV010000071.1:0-13364 GCA_051960855.1 Actinomycetales bacterium | reverse complement strand
GCCGGTCCCCGTCGACGTCGCGCCGCAGTAGTCGTTCCTCAGCGTGGAGGTGCCGATGGACAGCTCGCAGATCGCGTCGGGTCGCAGTCGCTGGCAGCAGCGGTACGAGGCGGCGCAGGCCAAGGGCCAGGTGCGCGACGCTGACTTCACCACGCTGTCTGGACTGGAGCTCGAGCCGGTCTACGGCTCGGCGGAGGGCGTCGAGGATCCGCGGCTCGAGCGCATCGGGTGGCCGGGGGAGTTTCCCTTCACCCGCGGCCTCTACCCGACGGGCTACCGCGGCCGCACGTGGACGATCCGGCAGTTCGCCGGCTTCGGCAACGCGCAGCAGACCAACGAGCGCTACAAGATGATCCTGCGCTCCGGCGGCGGCGGCCTGTCCGTCGCCTTCGACATGCCGACCCTGATGGGGCGCGACTCGGACGACCCGAAGTCACTCGGCGAGGTCGGCCACTGCGGTGTCGCCATCGACACCGCCGCCGACATGGACGTCCTCTTCGACGGCATCCCGCTCGGCGATGTCACCACCTCCATGACGATCAGCGGGCCGGCGGTCCCGGTCTTCTGCATGTACCTGGTGGCCGCCGAGCGGCAGGGCGTCGACATCGGCCAGCTCAACGGCACGCTGCAGACCGACATCTTCAAGGAGTACATCGCCCAGAAGGAGTGGCTCTTCCCGCCCGAGCCGCATCTGCGGCTCATCGGCGACCTCATGGAGTACTGCGCCGACAAGATTCCGGCCTACAAGCCGCTATCGGTCTCCGGCTACCACATCCGTGAGGCCGGTTCGACGGCCGCGCAGGAGCTCGCCTTCACCCTCGCCGACGGCTTCGCCTACGTCGAGCTCGGCCTTTCTCGCGGCATGGACGTGGACGTCTTCGCGCCCGGGCTGAGCTTCTTCTTCGACTCCCACGTCGACTTCTTCGAGGAGATCGCGAAGTTCCGCGCAGCCCGGCGCATCTGGGCCCGGTGGCTGCGCGACGTCTACGGTGCCAAGACCGACAAGGCGCAGTGGCTGCGATTCCACACCCAGACAGCGGGCGTGAGCCTGACCGCGCAGCAGCCGTACAACAACGTCGTTCGGACCGCGGTCGAGGCCCTGGCGGCAGTGCTCGGCGGCACGAACTCGCTGCACACCAACGCCCTCGACGAGACGCTCGCCCTGCCGACCGAGCAGGCGGCCGAGATCGCGCTGCGCACCCAGCAGGTGCTGATGGAGGAGACCGGGGTCGTCAACGTCGCCGACCCCCTGGGCGGCTCCTGGTACGTCGAGGAGCTCACCGACCGTATCGAGGCCGAGGCCTACCGGATCTTTGACCGCATCCTGTCGCTGGGCGGATCTGATCTCAGCGCCTCGGACACCGAAGGGCTCGCCGCGGTGGTCGCCGCCAACCGCGGGAAGTCGCATGACGCGACCTGGCCGATGACCGCGGGCATCCTGCGCGGAATCGAGGACGGGTGGTTCATGTCGGAGATCGCCGAGGCGGCCTTCGTCTACCAGACCGCCCTCGAGAAGGGCGACAAGAAGATCGTCGGGGTCAACTGCCACACCTCGACCGTCACCGGCGACCTCGAGATCCTCCGCGTGAGCCACGAGGTCGAGCGGGAGCAGGTCAGCGAGCTGGCGCAGCGCAAGGCCGGTCGCGACGAGGATCGCGTCAAGGCGACGCTGAGCGGGATGGTCGACGTGGCACGTGGCGACGTCAACCTCGTCGAGCCGATGCTCGAGGCGGCGCGGGCCGAGGCCACCCTCGGCGAGATCTGCGACGCCCTGCGCGCCGAGTGGGGCGACTACCGTGAGCCGCCGCGCTTCTGACGCCTGAACAAGGGACCGGCCGGACCCGACGGGGACCGGCCGGTCTTTGCGTCAATCTGACATCAGAGACGGTCGAGGTAGCGGTTGCTTGCCTCGGCGTAGCGCTCCCGCACCTCCGGGGTCGGGGCAGCCTCGAAGGTCCGAGCCCCTGGCAGCGCCCACTCCGGCGGCGCATCGCCACCTGCCAGCACCCAGGCGGCCTGCCGCGCGGCGCCTCGGGCTACGTACTCGCCCGGCTCGGGCACGACGACCGGGCAGCCGAGGACGGCGGGTGCGATCTGCTGCAGCGCTTCAGATTTCGCAGCGCCGCCGACGAGCAGCACCCGACCGACGGTCGCGCCCTGGGCGCGCAGCGCGTCGAGACCGTCGGCGAGGCCGCACATCAGGCCTTCGAACGTCGCCCGCGCCAGGTGGGCCGGCGTCGTCGTCGCGAGGGTCATGCCGTGGAGGCTGCCGGTGGCCAGCGGCAGGTCGGGAGTGCGCTCGCCCTCCAGGTAGGGCACGAGGACCAGGCCGTCGGCTCCTGCCGGAACCTGCAGGGCGAGACGCGACAGCTCGGCGTGATCGACGCCGAGCAACCGCGCGGCGGCGTCGAGGACACGGGCGGCGTTCAGGGTGCAGACCAGCGGCAGGTAGCGGCCGGTGGCGTCGGCGAAGCCCGCGACCACGCCGGTGGGATCCGCGGAGGGGACAGCGCTGACTGCGGTGACGACTCCGGAGGTGCCGATGGAGACGACGACATCGCCTTCGCCGGCACCCAGACCCAGGGCGGCAGCGGCGTTGTCACCGCTGCCGGGGCCGAGCACGACCCGGTCCGCCCCTGCGGCACCGCCGGCGGCGTTCACCCAATCGCCGGCCACCTGCCCCACAGCCTCGGACGGGCCCGCCACGCGGGGGACCAGGGGAGAGCGGCCGCGCAATGCGAGCTCGAGCAGGTCGCGTCGGTAGTCGCCTGTTGCGGCAGACCAGTAGCCCGTGCCGCTCGCATCGCCCCGGTCGGTGACGAGGGCCTCCAGCGACCCGGCGCCGGCCAGGCGCCAGGTCAGCCAGTCGTGGGGGAGTGCGACAGCGGCAGTCCGGTCCGCGTGCTCGGGCTCGTGGTCGGCTAGCCAGCGCAGCTTGGTGACGGTGAACGAGGCCACCGGCACCGACCCGACCGTGTCGGCCCATGCCTGCCGGCCGGCCGCCTCGTGGCCGTTCCCCAGCTCGCGCACCAGGTCGGCTGCGGCGCCAGCCGACCTGGTGTCGTTCCACAGCAGCGCCGGCCGCACGACCTGGCCGGTCGCGTCCAGGCAACACATGCCGTGCTGCTGACCGCCGACGGCCAGCGCGGCGACGTCGTTCAGACCGCCTGCTGCCTCGACCGCCTCGCGCAGCGCCGACTCCCACGCCTGCGGGTGCACCTCGGTCCCGTCGGGGTGGGGGGCTCGCCCCTCGCGCACCACCTCACCGGTGTCGGAGTCGACGACGAGAACCTTGCAGGACTGCGTCGAGGAGTCGACGCCGGCGACCAGAGTCATGACGCGACGACCGATCAGCGAGCGCCCATGAGGTGCTCGAGAGCCAGCTGGTTGAGCCGCACGAAGCCGTAGCCCCGCTGCCCGGCAGCGGTCGGGTCGAAGTCCTCGAACGCCGTCCGGTCGGCCAGCAGGTCGTCGATCGACTCGCCCTGGGCGAGAGTCGGCTGGGACAGGTCGGGCACGCCGGCCGTCGCGAGAGCCTCCTGGACCTCGGGGTCGGCGCGGAAGGCGGCGGCCCGCTCCTTGAGGAGCAGGTAGGTCCGCATGTTGGCGGCGGCGGTGTCCCAGACCCCCTTCGTGTCTTCGGTACGCGAAGGCTTGTAGTCGAAGTGACGCGCGCCCGAGTAAGTCGGCGCGCCGTCGCCAGCGCCGTTCTCCAAGAGGTCGACGAGGAAGAACGCGCTGACGAGGTCGCCGTGGCCGAAGACCAGGTCCTGGTCGTACTTGATGCCCCGCTGGCCGTTGAGGTCGATGTGGAAGAGCTTGCCGGCCCACAGCGCCTGGGCGATGGCGTGGACGAAGTTGAGCCCTGCCATCTGCTCGTGCCCGACCTCGGGGTTGACCCCCACCATGTCGGCGTGCTCGAGAGAGTTGATGAAGGCCAGGGCGTGGCCAACGGTCGGCAGCAGGATGTCGCCGCGGGGCTCGTTGGGCTTGGGCTCCAAGGCGAAGCGCATGCGGTAGCCGCGGTCGAGGCAGTACTGCGCCAGGGTGTCGAGGCCCTCGCGGTAGCGGTCGAGGGCAGCGGCGACGTTCTTGCTCGCGTCGTACTCGCTGCCCTCGCGACCGCCCCAGAAGACGTAGGTCTCGGCGCCGAGCTCCGCGGCCAGGTCGAGGTTGCGCATCACCTTGCGCAGCGCGTAGCGGCGGACTGACCGGTCGTTGCTGGTGAAGCCACCGTCCTTGAAGACCGGCTGGCTGAAGAGGTTGGTCGTGACCATCTCGCACACGACGCCGGTCTCGTCCAGCGCCTGCTTGAAGCGTTCGATGCCCTTCGCGCGCACGTCGTCCTCAGCCCCGAAGGGCACCAGGTCGTCGTCGTGGAAGGTGACGCCCCACGCGCCCAGCTCGGCAAGCTTGTGCACCGCCTCGACCGGGTCCATCGCCTCGCGGGTCGGCAGGCCGAAGGGGTCGCCACCCTGCCAGCCGATCGTCCAGAGGCCGAAGGAAAACTTGTCGGCGGGGGTGGGCGTGACGTCGCTCATGATGTGCTCCGGTCGTGAGGGCGAAATGTGGGAGCCGGGAGGAAGAACTCGTCAGACGTCGGAGAGACTAGAGCCATGACGACTCCGACCCCGCCAGGTGGTGCCCGCGGACCGGCCGGTCCGCGCCTCAACGTCTCCGGTGCCGTGGACCTCGGCGCGCTCGCGGCCGCCCAGCAGAGACGGACCGCAGCCGAGCAGGCGACGGCCAGCGGCGCCAACGCCGTTCCGTCCCTGGTCGTCGAGGTGACGCAGCAGAACCTCCAGGCTGTCGTCGAGCAGTCGCGCACCGTGCCGGTCGTCGTCGAGTTCTACGCCCGCGACTACGCGCCGTCCGACGAGCTGGGCGGCGTTCTGGCGAGGCTCGTGACGAACGACGCTGGCCGGTGGTTGCTGGCCCGCGTGGACGTGGATGTCGAGCAGCGGCTGCCGGCCGCGTTCGGTGTGCAGGGTGTGCCGGCGGTCGTCGCGGTGCTCGCCGGTCAGCCGGTCCCGCTCTTTCAGGGCCCCGCTCCCGAGGCGCAGGTGCGTCAGGTGCTCGACGAGCTGCTGCGGGTCGCCGAGGCCAACGGCGTCACCGGCCGGCTCACTGTGGACGCAACTGGCGCCGACGGCGCTACCGAGGAGGCAGGCGCGCCCGCGACGCCGCCGCATCTGCTGGCTGCCGAGGAGGCGATGCTCGCAGGCAACTACGAAGAGGCCGTTGCCGCGTACAAGCAGGTGCTGGCCGAGCGGCCAGCGGACGAGGAGGCCCGCATCGGTCTGGCCCGGGTGGAGCTGCTGGCGCGGACTGCCGACGCCGACCTCGGGACCGCTCGCGCTGCTGCCGCCGCCAACCCCGACGACGTCGACGCTCAGATCCTCGCCGCGGACCTCGATCTGCTGGGTGGGCACGTCGAGGACGCGTTCCTCCGGCTCGTCGACACCGTGCGTCGGACGTCGGGGGAGGAGCGGGACCGGGTGCGCGAGCACCTCGTGTCGCTGTTCGACGTGGTCGGCAGTGGCGATCCCCGGGTGGCCAAGGCTCGCACGGCCCTGGCGAACGCGCTGTTCTAGGCGTCCCTGTGGATGGCCGTGTCCACAGTCGCCATCAGGCGCCGGCGTTATCCACCGCCACCACATTGCTTCCCACCGGCGGCGCCGTCCTGGGTACGTTCGAACACATGTACGAAGAGTGTGATGAGAACGCGGAGCCGGCGCGCGGGGTCGACCCGTTCGGGCTAGCCGAGCAGGGCCCCTGCGCGGCTGTCCTCTTGGCTCTCGAGGCCCTCGACGAGGCGGCAGCGTCGGATGCCGACCTGGTGGAGGCGGTGCGCGCGTGGCAGGCGTTGCTCTCGCACGCGCAGGTCGGGTTGTGGGAGAGCGTCACGGCGTTTCTCCGCCGGCGACCGCGGTTGGAGGACCGCCGCTACGACCCCGGCGCCTCCTGGGACTCCGACCTGTCCGCCTACGGTTCAGCCGAGGTGGCTGCAGCGCTCAACCTGCCGTTGCCCACGGCCGACCGGATTGCCGCCGAGGCCGCCACCCTGGGCCGCAGCTACCCCAGGCTGGTTGCCTCCCTCAAGGCCGGCCGGGTCAACTCCTCCCGGTTCTTCACCCTTGTGCGGGCGCTCGACGCGACGGTTCCAGACGTGGCCGAGCAGGTACTCGAGCAGCTCCTCCCGGAGGCCGAGGGGACGGTGTCCAACGGCACGCTGCGCCGGCATGCGCAACGGGCGGTGATGGCGGCTGATCCAGACGCGGCTGCTCGCCGGTGCGAGGTGGCCGCGCGGCGTGACACCGCCTTGGCTCTGCACCCCCGTGAGGACGCCATGGCTTCCCTCGTTGCGACAGCACCCGCTGTCGACCTCGTCGCTGTGCATGCGGCCATCGACGCCTTTGCGAAGGCGCTACGACAGGCCGGCGCACCTGGTCAGCTGCGGACCCTCCGGGTGCGGGCGCTGCAGGAGCTCGTCCTCACTCACCCCGCGATCACCGGGCTCGAGGCGTGGCGGCGGGTCCTCTCTGGCGTGCCGGCCGTGAGCGACCCGGACGAGGTCGGCGGCGCCGCCGGGCTTGTGGCAGCCGAAGTCCCGCCGGTCCTGACGCCGGCGCACACGGGGCTGGACAGAACGGGGCTGGACAACGCGGGGCTGGACATCCCGGAGCTGGACGACATACCGGAGCTGGACATCCCGGAGCTGGACATCGCGGCGGCGGATGTCGCGGGACTGGCCCGCGCGGCGCTGGACGACGCGGGGCTGGACGACCGAGCCGAGCCCCCCTGGCCCGAGGAACCGGACAACCTCGAGCCGACGACCTCGGGACACGAGCCCGAGTTCGATGTCGAGCGACTCCGGCGCGAAGCCAACTACTGGTGCAGCAGCCAGCACGACGAGAGCTGGGCGGACGAGCACCCGCTCGAATCCCCACTCGGTGCCGCATTCTGGCCGACGTCATCGACGGCCGGCGCCGGAGGACAGGGTGGTCGGCCGGAGGTTGGCCCAGTGAGGGCTGGGCTTGTCGGGGCGGGTGTGGACGATGCGGGTCGCGTGTGCCTGGGGCTGCCACTGGCCGATATCCCTGCCTTCGGCTGCGGTTCGGCAGGTCGCTTCTCGTCACTGACGATGGTCGCTGTCCCGTACGACGTGCTTCTCGGTGCAAGCGAAGTGCCCGGCGAGCTCGCGGGCTACGGGCCGTTGCCGGCGCCCCTCGTCCGCGCGATCGCCGGCGACCCCACCGGCACGTGGCAGCGGCTTGTGACCGACCCGCTCACAGGATCGGTCGAGGATTTCGGGACGACCCGGTATCGGCCGCCGGCCAAGCTCATGGGACACGTCATCACCCGTGACTGGACCTGTCGCGCTCCGGGCTGCGCGGCGCCGGCAGTGGTGTGCGATGTCGACCACGCCACCCCCTACCGCAACGGCACCACGGGCGGTACGACCTGCGCGGCGAACCTCATCCCGCTGTGCCGTCGGCATCACCGTTGCAAGACGTTCACTGACTGGACCGTCGTCCGGGAGGCCGATGGAACCGTCGTGTGGACGACGCCGACGGGTCACGTCTACACGACGAGGCCTGACGGCCCCACTCTCGGGAGACCGATGCGTGGTCGGGAGGCTGCGTGAGCACGAAGGGCCGCGGATGAAGGCCGGAAACGACCAGTTCTCGAGCGTCGTCGACAAGCGGCCCGCCTTTGCCGCCGACAACCTGCCACCTCAGAGCGTCCTCAGCCCCACAGCTGCGGAGCGAACTCGGCGGCGAGGGCGACTCCTGCGACAACTAGCAGCGCGGCGGCGGCCTGCAGCATCATCCTCAGCGCACGCGGTGGCAGCCGATGACGCGTCCTGCCGAGGACGATCGCGATCACGGCCTTCGCCCCGACGAGCAAGAGGTAGAAGCAGAAGAGGAAGCCGACACCTGCCACCGCCGAGTGCTGCCACGCCGTGACGAGCAACGGGCCGCCGACGGTGAGCCAGAAGATCCACGGGTGGGGTGAGGCCAGGTTGACCACAACAGCCCGGGACAGCGCCGTTCGGGCTGCTTGTGGGAGGGGCTTGGCCGCGGCGCCTGCGAACTGAGCTGCCTCTCGCCACGCCGACACCCCGAGCCACACGACAAATCCGCCCCCGACGACCGCAGCGGCGGCCAGGGCCGGACGGGGCAGCAGGCTGGCCGTCAGCGCGCTGACCAGGACCACGGCAGCGTCGGACACGAGGGGCGCACAGGCGGTTGCGAGACCGGCGAGGGTTCCCTCGCGCAACGAGGTGGAGAGCACGAGCGCCAGCAGGGGGCCAGGGCTGACGCCAGCACCGAGGCCGAGGCTCAGACCCAGCAGCACCCACCGCACTCGGGAATCCTAGGGATGTCCGAGTGCGGCGGGCGCACCTCGCGGAAGAACGGCACGCGGCCAGGTGAGGCAGCCGTTGTGCCTCAGGCCCCCAACCTCAGCCCGCGTACCTCAACCACAGGGCACCGAGCGGCGGCACCCGCAGGGTCGCGGAGGCGGGCTGACCATGCCAGGTCTCCTCGACCGCGTCGACCATGCCCTGGTTGCCGACACCTGAGCCGGTGTAGACGTCCGCGTCGGTGTTGACGACCTCCTGCCACGCCCCGGCTTTCGGCAACCCGATCCGGTAGCCCTCATGGGGAACCCCGGAGAAGTTCACGATGCACGCGACGAGGGAGCCGTCGCGGCCGCGGCGATAGAAGGAGAAGGTGTTGTTGGCTGCGTCGTTCGCATCGATCCAGGAGAAGCCGGTCGGGTCGGAGTCAAGCGACCAGAGCGCCTCGGTCTCCTGGTAGACGCGGTTCAGGTCGCGCACCAGGGCCTGCACTCCCGCGTGCTCGGCGTGGTCGAGCAGCCACCAGTCGAGGCTGCGGGCCTCCGACCACTCCGCTTCCTGACCGATCTCGCTGCCCATGAAGAGCAGCTGCTTGCCCGGATGCGCCCACATGAAGGCGAGGTACGCACGCAGGTTCGCTAGCTGCTGCCAGCGGTCGCCGGGCATCTTGCGCAGCAGCGAGCCCTTGCCGTGCACGACCTCGTCATGGCTGATCGGCAGCACGTAGTTCTCGCTGTACGCGTAGATCATCGAGAACGTCAGCTCGTGGTGGTGGTACTGCCGGTAGATCGGCGCGTGCGACATGTAGGCCAGCGAGTCGTGCATCCAGCCCATGTTCCACTTCAGCCCAAAGCCGAGACCGCCGAGATGCGTCGGCCGCGTGACTCCCGGCCAAGCGGTGGACTCCTCCGCGATGGTCACGGCGCCAGGGACGCGCCGGTAGACGGTGGCGTTCATCTCCTGCAGGAAGCGAACCGCGTCGAGGTTCTCCCGGCCGCCGTACTCGTTGGGCAGCCACTGGCCCTCGGCCCGCGAGTAGTCGAGGTAGAGCATGGAGGCGACGGCGTCCACCCGCAGACCGTCGATGTGGTACTCCTCGAGCCAGAAGAGCGCGTTGGCGACGAGGAAGTTGCGTACCTCGCTTCGGCCGAAGTCGAAGACGTAGGTGCCCCAGTCCAACTGCTCGCCGCGTCGGGGGTCGGCGTGCTCGTACAGCGGCGTGCCGTCGAAGCGGGCGAGGGCGAACGAGTCCTTCGGGAAGTGCGCCGGGACCCAGTCCATGATCACGCCGATGCCAGCCTGGTGGAGCCGGTCGACGAGGTAGCGGAAGTCGTCCGGCGAGCCGAAGCGCGACGTCGGTGCGAAGTACGACGTCACCTGGTAGCCCCACGACCCGCCGAAGGGGTGCTCGGCGACGGGCAGCAGCTCGACGTGGGTGAAGCCGTTGGCGCTGACGTACTCGGTCAGCTGGTCGGCCAGCTCCCGGTAGCTCAGGCCCAGCCGCCACGAGCCGAGGTGCACCTCGTAGATGCTCATTGGCGCCTGGTGCGGGTCGCTCTGCGCCCGCCGCGTCATCCACTCGTCGTCGGCCCAGGAGTAGGTGCCGGTGTCCACGACGACGCTCGCGGTGGCCGGCGGGACCTCGGTGGCGAAGGCGACCGGGTCGGCCTTCTGCCGCCACACCCCGTCGCGGCCGAGGATCTCGTACTTGTAGCGGGTGCCCTCGCCGATATCCGGCACGAAGAGCTCCCACACGCCGGAGCTGCCGAGCGAGCGCATCGGGTGCGCTCGGCCGTCCCAGTAGTTGAAGTCCCCGACGACCCGCACGCCGCGCGCGTTGGGAGCCCACACCGCGAACGACGTTCCCGTCACCTCTCCGCGCGGCGAGGGGTACCGGCGGATGTGGGCGCCGAGGACGTCCCACAGCTGCTCGTGGCGGCCTTCGCCGACGAGGTGCAGGTCGAGTTCGCCCAGCGTCGGCATGTAGCGGTAGGGGTCGTCGGTGACGAGGCTGGCGTCGCCGTAGCTCACCTCGAGGCGGTAGTCGGGGACGTCACTGCCGGGAATGACGCTCACCCACACGCCGCCGTACTCGTGCTCGAGTGGGATGCGCTGCTCGCCGATGAGAGCCGTCACGCTCTTGGCCCAGGGCCGCAGAGCACGCACAGTGACGCCGCCGTCATGAGGGTGTGCTCCCAGCACGCCATGCGGATCCGAGAAGTCGCCGTTGACCAGGGCGTCGAGCGAGGCAGTGTCGGCCGGCCGGCGCGCCGGCTGCTGCGCTGCGGCCGCTGGCTTCGGTCCGGCGGCCTGCGCCGTGTCAGCGGCCTGCGCCGTCGCAGTGGTGGAAGCAGGTTGCTTGGTGCCGGCCTGCTTGTCGGTCGGTGGGGTCTCCCGTTGCTTGCGCGGGCTCACGGTCGGGGCCTCCTCGACGTCGGGTGAGCTGTCAGCAGATGAGTGCCATCAGGTGCCATGCCCGAAGGGTCAGGTCGTCAACCGGGCGATGGCAGACAGCGGGATGGGCAACCACGTGGGGCGGTTGCGCGCCTCGTAGACGGCTTCGTAGACCGCCTTGTCCACTTCGAAGGCACGCAAGATCACCACGTCCTCGCGCGGGTCACGCCCGGCCGCCTCTGCGTAGCCGTCGCAGAAGGCCTGGCGGTTGCGCGTCGCCCACTCCTCGGCCCGGTAGAGCAGCTGCTGGTCGTACTCCTGGTCGGTCAGGAGGTGCCGGGCCGCGTAGTCGAAGGAGCGCAGCATGCCCGCCACGTCGCGCAGCGGAGAGTCGAGCTGCAGGCGCTCCTGGAGAGACTTGGCTGGTTCGCCTTCGAAGTCGAGCAGGGTCCAGCCCCCGACCGTCCTCAGGACCTGCCCGAGGTGGTAGTCACCGTGGATCCGCTGCACGGGCACCGGCCCGGTGAGGGATCCGAGCTCGTCGAACGCGCGGTAGAGCCCCGACGCGTGCTCCCGCAGCGCCGGCACGATCTCGAGGGCACCCTCTAGGCGCCCGCGCATGACGGCGGCGCGGGCCCGCAGGTCGTCGTTCGAGAGTGAGCCGGTCGGCAGGGTCTCGCGCATGAGCGCGTGCACCTCGGCGGTGGCGGCGCCGAGCCGGTGGGATTCGGCCGCAAAGTCACCTCCCACCTCGTCGGCGTGCAGGTCGCCCTCGGCGTAGAGGTCGCGAACGCTCGCCTTCGCCAGCTCCCAGCCATCGGTCGCGGTCGCCAGGAACGACTGCAGCATGGCGAGGCTGCCCGTCTGGCTCTGGCCGCCGGTCTGGCTCTGGCCGCCCGTCTGGCTCTGGCTGCCTGTGTCGGTCCAGTCGCCCTCGAGCCAGCCGAGCAGGGGTGCGATGTGCGTGCTGCCGGCGCGGGTGAGCGCCTCGTGGACCTCGATGTCGGGGTTGCGCCCCGGTGCCACCCGACGGAACAGCTTGAGGATGGCGGCGTCGCCCAGCATGATGCTCGTGTTGCTCTGCTCGGCAGACATGACCAGCGGCGAGCCGTCGAGGGCGACCTCGACGTCCGGCAGGGTGTGGAAGCGCAGGGAGGAGCCGCCGGCGGCAGGTGCGGAGTCGGCGGCGAAGCCACCGATGAGGGCCCCCACCGCGGCCTTGTCGTGCGTCGCGTCGTATACGTGACGGTCGCGCACCAGGCCGATGAGGGCATGCGACAGCCGGTCGTCGGGCTCGACGCGCAGGCTGACCGGGACCTGGTAGACGTGGCTGCCGGCGGATTGCTCAACGGCGACCAGGAGGTGCTCGACCTGCGGCTGCTCGGGCCGGTCGCTCTCGCGCTGGGGGGCGGCGAGCGGCGTGCTCGCCACGACTCGAACGGCGGTGATCGGGCTTCCCTTGCCGCCGAACCAGCGCTGCGTGGGCAGCCACTCCTGCAGCAGCCCCGCGACGGCGTTCAGGTCGAGCCCGTCCGAGGCGCCCGTTGGGTTGGTACTGCTCATCCCGCTCCCTCCGTCGCTGCTGACTCGGGTGTCGGCTCCACCGGATGCGGCTTGGGCAGCCGGAACCAGTAGAAGGCGTGCGGGCCGATGGTGAGGAAGTAGGGGAGCTCACCGATGGCCGGGAAGCGCACACCGCCGAGCAGCTCGATCGGCTCGACGCCCTCCCACCGGCGCAGGTCGAGCTCCACCGGCTGGGCGAAGCGCGACAGGTTGTTGACGCACAGCACGATGTCGTCGCCGAACTCCCGGACGTAGGACAGCACGCAGGGGTTGCTGCCGCCGAGGTCGAGGAAGCTGCCCATGCCGAAGGCGGGGTTCTGCTTGCGGATCTGGATCATCCGGCGGGTCCAGTGCAGCAGCGAGGACGTGCTCGCCAGCTCCGCCTCGACGTTGACGGCCTGGTAGCCGTAGACGGCGTCCATGATCACGGGCAGGGTCAGCCGACCCGGGTCGCAGGTGGAGAAGCCGGCGTTGCGGTCCGGTGTCCACTGCATCGGGGTGCGCACGCCGTCGCGGTCACCCAGCCAGATGTTGTCTCCCATCCCGATCTCGTCGCCGTAGTACAGGACGGGGGAGCCGGGCAGCGACAGCAGCAGGGCGGTGAACAACTCGATCTGGTTGGTGTCGTTGTCGAGCAGCGGTGCCAGCCGTCGGCGGATGCCGATGTTCGCCTTCATCCGCGGGTCCTTGGCGTACTCGGCCCACATGTAGTCGCGCTCTTCGTCGGTGACCATCTCGAGGGTCAGCTCGTCGTGGTTGCGCAGGAAGATGCCCCACTGGCAGCTGTCCGGGATCGGTGGCGTCTGCGCCATGATCTCCGAGATCGGGAAGCGGGACTCGCGCCGGACCGCCATGAAGATGCGCGGCATCACCGGGAAGTGGAAGGCCATCTGGCACTCGTCGCCGCCGACGGCCGGGTCGCCGAAGTACTCAACGACGTCAGCGGGCCACTGGTTGGCCTCGCACAGCAGCACGCGGTCAGGGAACTCGTCGTCGACGACCTTGCGGACACGCTTGAGGAAGTCGTGGGTCTCGGGGAGGT
>JBQCDV010000070.1:0-12577 GCA_051960855.1 Actinomycetales bacterium | reverse complement strand
CCCGCCGGCAGACAGCGGGAGCGGCCTAGCCTCCGCGACTACCCGGCGCCCGGATGCTCAGCGCGCACTCGAGGGCGCCTCGAGGGCGTGCAGGAGGTGGGCGGGACCGACCGATGTCGCCCCGTGGGTTTCGACTCGCTGCCGCAGCTCCCGGTCGGCCGTCACCAGCAGTGCGCTGCGTCCCGTGCCGGCGAGGCTCGCCGCCTGTGCGACCAGGGCGTCGTCACCCGACCCGTCCGCGGCGACCACCGAGACCCCGCTGGTCGAGCTGGCGGCCGGTCCGCTGCTCGCTGCCCGCGCCGCGCCCTCGACGACCGCGACGACCTCCCGCACCGACCACCACGAGCTGCCGAGCTGGCGGACCGTCTGCGGCAGGGCTGCCAGCTCCTCGACGACGCGGGTGGCGGCGCCGAGCCGGTCGCGCCACCAGCCGTCCGGGCGCGACCCCATCACGTTGGCAACGTCGACCAGCAGCGTGACGGCCGGGGCACGCAGATCCGGCCACGCGGAGGCGAAGCCCGGGTGCAGCGGCAGCTCCTCGACCTCGTCCTCCGGGACCCATTCCAGGGCGAGGCTCTCCTCCTGCCGCTGCAGCCGCGGACGGGAGGCGATGTCGGCGATGACGGTCGTATAGGACCATCCGCCGTGGTCGACGACGTACGCGCCGCGCGGCCGCACCAGCTGCGGCGGCACGCCGGTCTCCTCGGCGCACTCGCGTGTCGCTGCGTCTAGCGGTGTCTCGCTGCTGTCGCGCGCCCCACCGGGCACGCCCCAGGTGCCGCCCTCCGCCGACCACGGGGCGCGGTGCTGCATGAGCAGTCGGACGCCGTGTCCATCAGCGCTGTCTCCGCGGTCCTCGCCGCCCTCGCCGCCCGCGCCGTCTGGGCCGCCCGCGCCGCCCGCGCCGTCCGGGCCGCCCGCGCCGCGGGGGCCGGTCGGAGCGACGTGTCGCAGCAGCAGGCCAGCGGCTCCGTGCCGTCCCCAGTGCCGGTGGCCGAGCTCGCAGTGGACCCAGCCATCACCGTCGCCGCGCACACGCCGGTCCTATCACGACGGCCAGGCCCCGGCGCGCTCGCTGCCGCTGCCTAGGCTTGACCCGTGATGCCCGCGCCGACCCCGCCTGCCGTGCTCGGCATGCCCTCGCAGCTGGCCACGCCGGCGCGGTGCCTCGTCATGGGTGTCGTCAACGTGACGCCCGACTCCTTCAGCGACGGGGGCCGGTGGTTCGACCCGGGCGATGCTGTCGCGCACGGCCTGGCCCTGATGAGCGAGGGAGCCGACCTCCTCGACGTGGGAGGCGAGTCGACGCGTCCGGGCGCGGCCCGCGTGGACGAGGACGAGGAGCTGCGACGGGTCGTACCGGTGGTGCGCGAGCTCGCGGCTGCGGGGGCGGCGGTGAGCGTCGACACGATGCGGGCGAGCGTCGCGGCCGCGGCCATCGCCGCCGGCGCCTGCCTGGTGAACGACGTCTCCGGCGGCCTCGCCGACCCCGGCCTGCTCGCCGTCGTGGCGGAGGCGCACACCCCCTGCGTCCTCATGCACTGGCGGGCACACAGCGCCGAGATGCAGGGCCGAGCCGTCTACCGCGATGTCGTGAGCGAGGTCCGCGACGAGCTCCTGCAGCGTCTCGAGGCCGCCGTGGCAGCCGGCGTCGACGCGAGGTCGGTCGTGGTCGACCCCGGCCTGGGCTTCGCCAAGCACGCCGAGCACAACTGGGCGCTGCTGCGCGCTCTGCCCTGGCTGCAGGAGCAGCTGTGGGGACGGCCCGTACTCGTGGGCGCCTCGCGCAAGGGGTTCCTCGGCCGGCTGCTCGCCGCTCCCGATGGGACGCCCCGACCGGTGGGAGACCGGGAGACGGCCACCGCGGTGCTCAGCGCGCACGCCGCGGCCGCGGGAGCCTGGGGCGTCCGGGTCCACGAGGTCCGCCCCACGCGGGACGCCCTCGCCGTCGTCGCCGCCCTGACGGCGCCGGGGGAGGGGACGTGAGCCGTCCCGAGGCCGACATCGCCGCCCTGTCCGCCGCCAACACTGGCTTCTACCAGGCCATCGAGCACGGCGACCTGGACCTGATGGGTGCGCTGTGGTGCGACGCACCGTTGGATGACGTGCGCTGCGTGCACCCCGGAACGTCGCTGCTGCGCGGCCGCGGCGAGGTCATGCGCGGCTGGGCGATGGTGATGGCCAGCACGAGCTACATCCAGTTCTTCATCACCGACGTGGTCATCGACGTCCTCGGGGACACCGCCGTGGTGACGTGCACCGAGAACATCCTCACGGGCGTCAGCGCACCCGACGGCTCGCCGTCGGCCTTCTCGGGCGGACGAGCGGTCGCGACCAACGTGTTCCGGCGCACCGGGGCTGGCTGGCGGCTGTGGGTCCACCACTCCTCGCCGGTGCTCGACTCGTCGGCCGAGGAGGACGACGACGCAGGGTGAGCAGGTCGGTCGGCAGAGTCGGTCGGGCGGCCATCTGGCGGGGTCAGCCGGCGGGCACCGGCGGCGACGCTGCGGCGTTCGAGGTGTGGGTGGGCCAGGAGCTCAGCGAGGGCGAGGAAGGGAGCGCGGTGGCGGACACGGGCGAGGCGAGCACGGTGAGCGACCGGATCCTCCTGCGCGGGCTGCGGGGGCGCGGGCGGCACGGCGTCTTCCCGGCCGAGCGCGACCTCGGGCAGGTCTTCATCGCCGATGTGGCTCTGCAGCTCGACCTCAGGGCGGCGGGGCGCTCGGACGACTTGGCCGATACCGTCGACTACGGAGCCCTGGCGGCCTCCGTCGTGGCGCGCATCGAGGGTGAGCCGGTCGCTCTGCTCGAGCGGCTCGCCCAGGAGATCGCCGACATCTGCCTGGCCTTTCCGCTGGTTGCGCTCGTGACGGTGGAGCTGCACAAGCCGGCGGCCCCGATCAGCGTGCCCTTCGACGACGTGACCGTGACCATTACGAGAGGACGGTGAGAGCGATGCAGGCAAGCTCGACGACCGCCGACCGGACCGACGACGAGGGCGCGGTGGCGCTGCCGCCATCGGAGGTCACCGCCCTGGTCGACACCCTCACCGACGGGCTCCGGCCGCTGCGCCGCGTGGTGATCGCCCTCGGCAGCAACCTCGGGGACCGCTTCGACACCCTGCAGGCGGCTGTCGAGGCCCTCCTTGAGACGCCGGCGATCGTGCCAGTCGCGGTGTCGCCGGTCTACGAGACCGACGCCGTCGGGGGACCCGAGGGCTCGCCGCCCTATCTCAACGCCGTGCTGCTCGCCGAGACGACCATGTCACCAGGCTCGCTCCTGCAGCGGGCGATGGCGATCGAGTCGGCCCTCGGCCGCGTGCGGGAGGAGCGGTGGGGGCCGCGCACGATCGACGTGGACCTGCTCGTGGTCGGCGACGCCGTGCTCGACGAGCCCGACCTCACGCTGCCGCATCCCCGCGCGCACGAGCGCGCCTTCGTGCTGCAGCCGTGGTCGGACGTCGAGCCCGACGCGGTCGTGCCGGGCCGCGGCTCGGTGCAGGACCTGCTGGCTCAGACCGACCGCTCCGGCCTGCGCCCCTACCCGCACCGTCTCGTGGCATGACCGCTCGATGAGGCCCTCCCGCGCGAACGTCCTGCTGGTGATCGCGCTGGCCGCAGCTGTCGTGGTCTGGGCCCTGCTCCGGGTCATCGCCGCGCAGGCCAGCACGCTGCCCCGCATCCCCGTCGCGACGGCGGTCGTCGTCGCGTTGATGGGAGCCGGAGTGCTGGTCGCGGCCTTCAGCCTCCGGGGGCGCATTCACGGGCGGCCGGGCGTCAAGCCGCTGCCGGCCCTCGCCTCGGCCCGCTACGCCGTGCTGGGCAAGGCCACCGCCCACGTCGGGGCGCTGCTGACCGGCGGCTATCTCGGATTCACGGTCTTCGTGCTGCTCGAGCTGGACGGGGAGGCCCGCCAAGTCCGGCTGCTGCCCGCTCTTGCCACCGTCGCGGCCGCGCTGCTGGTGCTCGTCGCCGGCCTCGTGCTCGAGCACTTCTGCCGGCTGCCACCGGACGACGAGTCGAGCTCGGCCCAGTCGAGCACCGGGTCGGGTGGCGCCTCGCGCCAGTGACGCCGGTGACGCCGGTGGGGCTACTTGTCGACGTCTCCGATCACGACAAACACCGACGCCAGCGCCGCCGGCAGCAGCGCGACCGGCGTGCCGGGCAGCAGCTCACCGAGCGGCTGCAGGTTGCTGTAGGAGGGCGTGCGCAGCTTGAGGCGCCAGGGAGTCTTGTCGCCGCAAGACACCAGGTAGTAGCCGCTGGCTCCCGAAGCGTTCTCCACCCATCCGAAAGCCTGACCTTCGGGCAGCCGCAGGACCTTCGGCAGCCGGACGTTCACAGGGGTGCCGCCCGCCGCGCGCGGGTCGGTCTCGAGCCGGTCCAGGCAGACCTCGACAAGGTCGAGCGCGACGTCGCACGGCTCGCGCAGGCACTGGACCCGGGCCAGCGCATCGCCGTTCGAGGAGACGGGGACGCGGCCGGGGCCACCCGGGGCGAAGAGCTCGCCATAGGACAGGTAGGGGTCGTCCCGGCGCAGGTCGAGGTCGGAGCCGCTCGCCCGCGCGACGGGTCCGGTCAGGCCGTAGGCGGGCACGAGGGCGGGGTCGAGGTGGGCCAGCCCGGTCAGCGGACCTGCCACCGCCTCGTCCGACAGCAGCAGACGGAGCTCGGCCAGGCCCGCCCGCAGGTCTGGCAGGGTGGCCCGCACGAGGCCCGGCCAGCCCGAGGGCACGTCGGCGAGCAGACCGCCGACACGCGTGAACTGCAGGTGCACGCGGGCGCCCGTGGCCGCCTCCAGCAGGTCGAGCACCATCTCGCGCAGCCGCCAGGACGTAGCGCGCAGCTGCCCGCGAACGCCGTCGCTGTCGTCGCTCGCGGGGGTCACGGGCAGCGCCCCGGCCAATCCGCCGAGGAAGGGCAGCGAAGCTGACACCCGCGTCAGCTCGGCCAGCACCATGCGCAGCCACACCGCGCGCGGGGGGACCTCCAGGCCGAGCATCCGCTCGATGACCAGCGCCAGACCGAGCTCGTTACCGAACGGCGAGAGCCAGTCGTGCCGGTCGGCGAGCATGAGGCCCTGCCGGTAGTCGCGGGCCTCATAGAGCTTCTCGGCCCCGCGGTGCAGCAAGCCGATCCGCGGCTCGGCGCTGACCACGACCTCGTCCGCACCGTGCCCCGTGACCACGACCCGCAGGTGCAGGGCGCCGTGGGAGGTCGGGTGCTCCGGTCCCAGCCCGAGCGGTAGGTCCGCGGTGAGGGCGCCGGCGAGGCCGACGCCGTAGACGACCTCGCGAGCGGCTGTCCGCGGGGTGCAGGCGTCGGAGGCGGTCACAGGCGGCATTCTCGCCTGCCCTCGGTTGTGCCCCCTCTGGCCGGCTGCTGACAGAGCCAGCGAAAGCTGCCGAAGCCGGCTGGGTCGGTCAGCTGGGCCCGCTGCCCGGACGCGAGGAGCTGGCGCAGGGGGCTGGCGTCCACCGGGGCGGCGGGAGCGAGCTCGCCGGTCGCGGAGGCGAGCAGGGTGTCCGCGAGCGTGACCGCCCCGGTCCTCTCACCAGCAGCCCGAACGGCGTCCGTCGCCACGCTCGCGCTCACGTTGGCCACCGGCTCGCCGCCGTCGTCCCCGGGATGCAGCGGAATGCCCGGCTCGGCCAGGTCGCGTCCCGACCGCACGATCTGCAGGCCCCCGTCGGGCGGACGCCGCTCGCGTGTGTGGCCGTAGTCGATGGCCAGGGCCACTCCCGATGGTTCCAGCGCCTGGAGCAGCGCGGCCCAGAGCCGGTCCCGCGGGTGGCCGACGACCGCGCGGGCGGTGCGCTCCGGCCACCACTGCTCGAGCCACGCGGCATCCGTCTGATCGAGCGGTCGGGTGAGGTCGGCGCGACCGTCCTGGGGCAGGGGAGCGCAGTAGCGCCAACCGCCAGGTGTGGCCGCCACCAGGGGCGCGGGGATCTCGTCCAGCAGCTCCACGAGGACCAGCAGCGTCCGCGGCCGAGCCAGCTCTCGCCGGAGGGCGTCTGGCAACGAGACCGGCTGGGGGCCGCTGGGGGCGGCGAGGTGGGAGATGCGGTGCCAGGCGATGGGACACCGGCCGTCGCTCCGGCGTTCGGGGCCGGGGCGGTCGACCGGCCGGGGACGGACGTCGAGCCCGACGAGCTCGAGGTGCGGCGCGTGGCAGGACAGGTGCGCGAGCAGGGTGCCGTCGCCCGCGCCCAGGTCGACGACCCGGGTCAGGCCGTGGCGGGCGGCAAGGGCGGCGACGGCATGCGCGAGGGGTGCGAGCTGGGCAGGTGTGCGGAAGTGGCGCGCCGGACGCTCGGTGGCCCAAAAGCGGCGGCTGAGCTGCGTCCAGCGGTCGCGGCCAGGCTGCTCCGGGGTCGCGTCCTCGCTCACGTCACTAGGGTGACGCGTCATGACCGACCCGCTGTCACCGGCTGACCGGCCTGCCCGGCTGGGCGTCGGGGTGGTGGGCGCCGGACGGGTCGGGGCGGTGCTGGGAGCGGCGCTGGCCCGGTCGGGTCACACGGTCGTCGCCGCAAGCGGGGTGTCCGTCTCCAGCCGCAGGCGCCTCGAGGAGCTGCTGCCCGGCGTCCCCGTCGTGTCGCCGTATGACGTGCTTGAGCGGGCTGAGCTGGTGCTGCTCACCGTTCCCGAGCAGGAGCTTCCGGAAATCGTCCGGGGGGCGGCCGCGGCGCAGGCGATACCGCCCGGGCAGCTGCTCGTGCACACCAGCGGCCGCTACGGCATCGGCGTCCTGGAGCCGGCGACACGCGTGGGGGCCCTGCCGCTGGCCCTGCACCCGGTCCTGACCTTCACCGGGACCGCCGTGGACCTCGCGCGCCTGAGCGGAGTGACCTTCGGTGTGACGACCCTTGCGCCGCTGCGTCCCGCCGCGGAGGCGCTGGTCCTCGAGATGGGCGGCGAGCCGGAGTGGGTCGACGAGGAGCGCCGTCCGCTCTACCACGCCGCGCTGACCGGCGGCGCCTCCCATCTGGTCACCTTGGTGGCCGAGACGCAGGACCTGCTGCGCCGTGCGGGCGTCCAGGAGCCAGGACGGATGCTCGGCCCGCTGCTCGGGGCCGCCCTGGACCAGGGTCTGCGCGCCGGCGACCTTGGCCTGACCGGACCGGCCTCGCTCGCAGACGCGGAGACCGTCGCGGCTCACGTTCGCGAGCTGGGACGGGTCTCGCCGACCTCCCAGCGCGCCTACGTGGCACTGGCGCGGCTCACCGCCGACCGTGCCCTCGCCGCTGGCCGGCTCTCGACCGAGCAGGCTGCCGCCCTGCTCGACGCCCTCTCCGAGCGCGGGTAAGTCGCCGGGGGACGCGGGTCTACCGGGCGGCGTGCGAGTAGCGCCACACGCCCGTCCGCCACGACATCTCGATGCGCCCGTCCACCGTCGGGAGGCTCGCTGCGAGGCGCTCGACGTCGCGCAGGATCGCCTCCTGCCGCCGGTTGCGTGCGACCCACGAGAACGTGGCCGCGAGCTGCACGAGACCGTCGGGGGTCAGGCGCAGGACATTCGGCCAGTCGCGGGAGTCGTCGGGCAGAAACGGCGCGCCCAGCTCGTCGGGTGGCCCGCTGTCTCCCACCCGCGGCGTGTGACCGGTCAGCGCGTCGAACTCCGCGACCCAGGCGACCGAGGTGTCCATCCGGTTCCACACCAGGCCGAGGTGGCCGCCCGGTCGCAGGACGCGGGCGATCTCCACGACAGCACGCTCCCGGTCGAACCAGTGGAAGGCCTGGGCGACCAGGACCGCGTCGACGCTGGCGTCGGCGAGTGGCACCGCCTCCGCGAAGCCCTCGAGGACGCTCACCGTTCCGCCGCCACTGGACGCGTGGTCGACGGCTCGGCGCTGGAGGACCGCCCGCATCCCCGGGTCCGGTTCGACGGCGAGGACGCTCGCTCCGGCGTTCGCGAGGATCGTGGTCGCCTTGCCCGTCCCTGCGCCGAGGTCAAGCACGGTCAACCCGGGCGCGGGGCGGCCGAGCGCCCACAGCAGCGCGTCCACCGCATACGAGGGCCGAACGGCGTCGTAGTCGGTGGCGCGTGCGCCGAACGAGAGCCGGCGCTCCTCCCAGCCTGGCTCGTCGGTGTCGCCGCTCATCGTCGTCAGTCCGCCTCTCGCTGCGTCGATACCCTTGCGGGGTGACCCTCCCCCCCGCCTCCCAGAGTGCCGACGATGCGTTCGAGGACGTGCCGGAGCAGATGCAGGTCCGGCGCGACAAGCGCGAGCGCATGCTGGCCGACGGGGTGGCCCCCTACCCCGTGACCGTGCCGCGGACGGCCACGCTGCGGGAGCTGCGCGAGAAGTATGGCGACCTGCCGACCGACACCTCGGCCGGGGAGTACGCGGCCGTCACGGGGCGGATCGTCAACAGCCGCAACACCGGCAAGCTCTGTTTCGCCACGCTGCAGGAGGGCGACGGCACCACTCTGCAGGCGATGCTCTCGCTGGACCGCGTGGGCCAGGAGCGACTGGACGAGTGGAAGGCCCTCGTGGACCTCGGCGACCTCGTGTCGGTCGAGGGCGAGGTGGCGACGAGCCGACGGGGCGAGCTGTCGGTCATGGTCGAGCGGTGGACGATGGCGGCCAAGGCGCTGCGGCCGCTGCCCAACACCTACCGCCCGCTGAATGAGGAGACGCGCGTCCGGCAGCGCTACGTCGACCTCATCGTCCGTCCCGAGGCCCGCGACATGGTGCGCACCCGGGCCACCGTCATGCGCAGCCTGCGCGAGTCCTTCCACCGCCGCGACTTCGTCGAGGTCGAGACTCCGATGCTGCAGGTGCTGCAGGGCGGGGCCACCGCGCGGCCGTTCGTCACCCACATGAACGCCTACGACATCGACCTGTTTCTGCGGATCGCCCCGGAGCTCTACCTCAAGCGGGCCGTTGTCGGCGGCGTCGACAAGGTCTTCGAGATCAACCGCAACTTCCGCAACGAGGGCGCCGACCGCACCCACTCGCCGGAATTCGCGATGCTCGAGTTCTACCAGGCCTACTCCGACTACAACGGTGTGGCGCTTCTCACGCAACAGCTCATTCAAGAGGCCTGCGAGGCGGTCTTCGGGGGACACGTCGCGAAGCATGTCGACGGCAGCGAGCTCGACCTTTCCGGTACCTGGCCGTCGATCACGCTCTATGGCTCCCTCTCCGAGGCGCTCGGCGAGGAGGTGACCGTCGACACGTCGCTCGAGGAGCTCACCCGAATTGCCCAGCGCCTGGGCGTCGACGTCGACCCTTCCTGGGGACCCGGAAAGCTCGGCGAGGAGCTGTTCGAGCATCTGGTGCCGCCTACCCTGCAGCGACCCACGTTCGTCCGCGACTTTCCCGAGGAGACCTCGCCGCTCGTGCGCCAGCACCGGGAGACACCGGGGCTGGTGGAGAAGTGGGATCTCTACGTCAACGGCTACGAGCAGGGCACGGGTTATTCGGAGCTCGTCGATGCTGTTGTACAACGAGCTCGTCTGGTGGAGCAGGCCTCCCGACGCAGCGCCGGCGATGCCGAGGCCATGCAGCTCGACGAGGATTTCCTTCGCGCCCTGGAGTACGGCATGCCCCCGTGCGGCGGTCAGGGGATGGGGATCGACCGGCTGCTGATGACGCTGACAGGTCTGGGAATCCGAGAGACGATCCTCTTTCCGCTCGTCAAGCCCGAGTGACCCCGCCCGTCAGGGGTTGGCAGCAGCGCAGAGGATAACGCCGGGCAAAAGCGGGAGCAGACGGGGCCGCGTCAGGATCGACTGGCTCGGCGTGGACCATTTTCATCAGGAGGGGGCATTAGCGGTGGTGGCATTTTGTGTCTACTATCAGCGGTGCCGAACGGGGGTTTCGGGCGGCATCCCCAAAGCGAGAGGTTGAACAACGTGGCCCAGAAGGTCCAGGTCGTCCTGGTAGACGACCTCGACGGTGGCGAGGCAGAGGAGACGGTGTCGTTCTCCCTGGACGGCGTCTCCTACGAGATTGATCTGTCCGCCGATAACGCCCAGCGCCTGCGCGACGATTTCGCGCAGTACGTTGGGTCGGCCCGGCGGGTCGGGGGCCGTTCCTCGAGTGGCCGCCGCCGCGGCGCCGGCCGTCGTGCCGGACGCCAGGAGGCTCCGGCCGCTGGCTCCACGAGCGACATCCGCGCGTGGGCCCGCGAGAACGGCTACGACGTCAGCGAGCGCGGCCGCATCTCCGCTGAGGTTCGCGAGGCCTACGAGGCCGCGCACTGAGCTCCAGCAACTGAGGTGCAACGCAGGAAGGCCGGGCGCCACGCCCGGCCTTCCTGCGTTCCCCGCTTCTTCTCCTTCTCCTTCTTCTTCTGTTCCGCCGCGCTTCTGCCGATCTGTCCGTTGCCCGAGGATTCGGGACAGCGGCCGTGACAGCACTGTGACGTTCGCTGGGGGCGTAGCGGATCAAGGCGGTGGGCAGGAATGGTGCCGTGACGGCCACCCGTTGTCCCAGTACGACTGAGAGCGGTCTGCCCCCGGGGCTCGGTCTAGCATCGGGGGAGCGGCACCGGAGCGTCCGTGGCTGATCCTGCCGACCGCTCGTGAGGAGCGACCATGTTCGAGAGATTTACCGACCGCGCCCGACGGGTGGTCGTCCTGGCCCAGGAAGAGGCCAGGATGCTCAACCACAACTACATCGGCACCGAGCACATCCTCCTGGGTCTCATCCACGAGGGTGAGGGTGTTGCTGCCAAGGCGCTGGAGTCGCTCGGGATCTCCCTCGAGGCCGTGCGCCAGCAGGTGGAGGAGATCATCGGGCAGGGCCAGCAGGCCCCCAGCGGGCACATCCCCTTCACACCCCGTGCCAAGAAGGTGCTGGAGCTCTCGCTGCGCGAGGCCCTGCAGCTCGGGCACAACTACATCGGCACCGAGCACATCCTGCTCGGCCTGATCCGCGAGGGCGAGGGTGTCGCCGCCCAGGTCCTCGTGAAGCTGGGCGCCGATCTCAACCGGGTCCGCCAGCAGGTCATCCAGCTGCTCTCGGGCTACCAGGGCAAGGAGACCGCCACTGCCGGTGGCCCCGCCGAGGGCACGCCCTCGACCTCTCTGGTGCTCGACCAGTTCGGCCGCAACCTCACGCAGGCCGCGCGCGAGAACAAGCTCGACCCGGTCATCGGGCGCGAGAAGGAGATCGAGCGCGTGATGCAGGTGCTGTCGCGCCGCACCAAGAACAACCCCGTCCTCATCGGCGAGCCCGGTGTCGGCAAGACGGCCGTCGTCGAGGGCCTGGCCCAGGCGATCGTCAAGGGCGAGGTCCCGGAGACGCTCAAGGACAAGCAGCTCTACACCCTCGACCTCGGCGCTCTCGTCGCCGGCTCCCGCTACCGCGGTGACTTCGAGGAGCGGCTGAAGAAGGTCCTCAAGGAGATCCGCACCCGCGGCGACATCATCCTGTTCATCGACGAGCTCCACACGCTCGTCGGTGCGGGCGCCGCCGAGGGCGCGATTGACGCGGCGAGCATCCTCAAGCCGATGCTGGCCCGTGGCGAGCTGCAGACCATCGGAGCCACGACCCTCGACGAGTACCGCAAGTACGTCGAGAAGGACGCGGCCCTCGAGCGGCGCTTCCAGCCGATCCAGGTGGCGGAGCCGAGCCTGGCCCACACCATCGAGATCCTCAAGGGCCTGCGCGACCGCTACGAGGCGCACCACCGCGTCTCGATCACCGACTCCGCTCTCGTCGCAGCTGCGACCCTGGCCGACCGCTACATCAGCGACCGCTTCCTCCCGGACAAGGCAATCGACCTCATCGACGAGGCCGGCTCTCGCATGCGCATCCGCCGCATGACCGCGCCGCCGGACCTGCGTGAGTACGACGAGAAGATCGCCAACGTCCGGCGTGAGAAGGAGTCGGCGATCGATGCGCAGGACTTCGAGAAGGCCGCGTCTCTGCGCGACCGCGAGAAGACCCTCCTGCAGGAGAAGGCGCAGCGGGAGAAGGAGTGGAAGGCCGGCGACATGGACGTCGTCGCCGAGGTCGACGAGGAGCTGATCGCCGAGGTTCTGGCCGTTGCCACCGGCATCCCGGTCTTCAAGCTGACCGAGGAGGAGACCTCCCGGCTGCTGCGCATGGAGGACGAGCTCCACAAGCGCATCATCGGGCAGCACCAGGCGGTCAAGGCGCTCTCGCAGGCCATCCGTCGCACGCGGGCCGGGCTGAAGGACCCCAAGCGTCCTGGCGGCTCGTTCATCTTCGCGGGACCGACGGGTGTCGGTAAGACCGAGCTGTCCAAGGCGCTCGCGGAGTTCCTCTTCGGCGACGAGGACGCCCTGATCGCCCTCGACATGTCGGAGTTCAGCGAGAAGCACACCGTCAGCCGCCTCTTCGGCTCGCCGCCCGGATACGTGGGCTACGAGGAGGGTGGCCAGCTGACGGAGAAGGTGCGCCGCAAGCCGTTCTCGGTCGTCCTCTTCGACGAGGTCGAGAAGGCCCACCCGGACATCTTCAACTCACTGCTGCAGATCCTGGAGGACGGTCGCCTGACCGACGCCCAGGGCCGGGTCGTGGACTTCAAGAACACCGTCATCATCATGACGACCAACCTCGGCACCCGGGACATCTCCAAGGGCCTCAACCTCG